>DATNQP010000302.1:0-4177 GCA_036703965.1 Leptolyngbyaceae cyanobacterium | reverse complement strand
GCCTCACTGTTCTGGCAAAATTATGGTTTGCGGGCATAGTAGTCAAAAAAGTGGCGTACCCCTCAATGTTGGTCATGCCATCTGCATTGATACCTGGGTTTATGGAAAAGGCTGGTTGACCTGTCTAGATGTGACTAGCGGTAGAGTTTGGCAAGCCAACCAGGCAGGTCAACAGCGCGAGGCTTGGATCGATCAATTTGCTGAGGCTGAATGATATGTAGATTGCCAGTAGGTTCGGTAATTGCTGTTTCTTAGGACATCCGATTAAAAGAAATCTAGCATCCAAGGGGATGCACCGGCGAACAATTGAGTGGCAGCTGACAGAGCTGTTTCTGTGGCATCCAGTTGCCCCGTAAGCTGCAACTGATGAGGTGTAAACAAACCTGTGTAAAGGGGTGCTAATCCTCCCACCTCTAGCTTCAACTCACCCTTCCCCCCTGGAGTGACTTCACCCCGTCCCTTCGATACAGACAGGATAAATTTACCGTTGTTTTCAAGCAGCAAGTTGTCTTGAACCTCCAAATGTAGTTCAGTTTGAACTCCTAGAGGATAACCTCGCTTCTCTAGCGCCTTAGTCACGTCAATCACTCGTAGCATCCAACGTTGTAGCGTGCGAAGTTTAGCGGTTTGCTCTGGCAGCAGCAACGTCAGAGGGTCAACTACCGCTCCACGCCATCGGACTTTTTGGATTTGGGAGCGATGCACGGCGACGAATGTCCACAAGCTTCGTGCAGCAGCAGTGGTTAACACAGCCCAATCCCTGATTCTTAGGAAAGAGCCATCTTCTGTTTGGTGTTGGCTGAAGATAATATAGCCTTGGGGTTGGTCGGCTGAACCGATGAGATAGCTGTAGACGGTTTCTTTATCATCCGGTTTAAAAATTCCCTGCCAAATTGCTTGATTTCGGTCTAAATGTCCATTGGTAAGTTTTGCTTGTTGCCGAGCGAGTGAGTGAAAAACCTGATCATCGATTGCAGCTACAGGCTGTAAAGACAGGGAACCCTCCTTCAGCTGGATGCTTTCAGTAGAAATTTCCCAACCACAAAAGCTACCGCCTTGCTCATACCCAGCTTTCCGGTACAGACGTTGAGTGGCTGGATAAAGGACAGAGATAGGTACTCCCTTGACATGAAGTTCTTTAAGGGTATGCTGCATTAATGCGATCGCCGCCCCTACTCCACGGTATTCTGGAGCTATCCCAACCGCAGCAATTCCTGTCATTGGTACGCACTGATTGCCAAACCATTGACCCATTGAAAGAGTTGCCAGTCCACCCGCGATTTGCCCAGCTTTACGTAGGATACGGAAGTTTTCTACGCCAATGCGGTTGAAGTAGGGTTGGCTGCTACTAGCTGGACTATTAAAGCACTGGTCAAGAATAGTCCCCAGTTGCTGAGCATCTTCTGGGTTAGAAACACTACTGTATTCAAATTGAGGTGCCATATCATCTAGCCATCAGCGGTAAATCACTCTTCCTAGGGTAGGACGGTAAGGACGAGGCAACTTCACCCGATTGACTCATTCGACTGGAGGCTTTGGTTTATCATGGCTTGATAGATAGTAGGCTGAGGAGAAGTTGAGAACCACAATGCTAATTTTCTTGCAATGTGGATATTTTTAGACATCGATGGTGTACTTGTTCCTGAGAAGCAATTTGATAACTACGTAAGCAAAGAAGATAGTCTAAAGTTTGACCCTACCTGTTTAAATGAGTTTGAAAATGTTTTGCGCTGCTATCCTGAAGTACTGGTAGTTATTTCATCATCATGGCGAGAGATATTTTCATTCGAGGTAGTGCGTCCCTTATTTTCACCGGATATTGCTGAACGAGTTGTTGGATTTACCCCATTTCTGGACAGCAAAATTATTCATCAGTTTCAGTATCTTCGGCATCAAGAGGTTCTAGAGTACTTACGACAAAATAACGCATCAGCCACCCCTTGGGTTGCTATTGATGATATTCCAGAACATTACCCTCCAGATGTTCGTATTGTAGTTACCGATGCTTATACTGGTTTCGACCAATGTGCAGCACTGGCTTTAGAGCTATATTTGGGGACAGCCTGTTCCTAAGGGCAGATTAAGTCAAGCGACAGCAAAACTCATATTTTTTGTGCAATGTGAAAAGCTGAGAGATATGAAACTTGGATACTCTTTGGGCAGCTCCTCTCTAGCACTTCCTGCAACCCTTCAAACAAAGCATTCCGCTTCTGTGGCTCTAGCATCATATATGGGGAGAGAGTACTCAAAAGCGTTAGATAATCATTAATGCTATAGGTAATTTCACACGGCAACTGTTCGGACACTAAAGCCTTGAACAGCCCTGAATCAATCACATTTTGTCCAATCCCTCTAAGGATTTTTTCCTGAGTTTCCCTGTCTTCATATCGCGCCAGAGACGGAGCATTGAGCTGATAGACCTCATTTAACGCTTGGTAAACTTCATAGGGGGGTTGAGGTGTCATGTTCCACAACAAAATCAGAGAACCGTTTTCCTGTAGAGTAGCCGCCGCCTTTGGATACCCAACTTCATGTGGAACCCAATGCCAAGCATTCGCTGCTAAAACGGCATGGAATCTTTCAGTCTCTAGCTCCCACTCTTCAAACGTGGTATTCGTAATCTCTACAGAGGGATAACTTGCACAGTTTTGTTGCGCTAGCTGGTAAGCGTCTTGACTTGGCTCAAGGCAGATTATTGAGAAACCTAATTGAGCAAACGGAACAGTTGCAATCCCAGGACCACATCCCACCTCAAGAATGATTGCGTCGGAAGGAAGTTGGGCTACCTCAACAGCACGATAAATTAGCTCCTGAGGATAGCGTGGTCTAGTCTTGTTATAAGCATCTGCTACTTTGCCATACCAGTTTTTTATTTGTTCTGAGGTATGGGTAGTGGCTACTTCGCTATACCAGTTTTTTATTCGTTCCGAATCTTTCATGATCTGTCTGAAGGTAAGCCTGTGCATTGTAGGGGTACTACTCTTCCCGCTCTTCATCAGTCATTGGACCAGCCAAGAACAGAACGAAACTACGTTTGCAAGACGTGTTCTCCACACAATTGGTCTGAGTAAGCATTACATTTGGCATATGCCCAGCACCAAGTACCTCAATGCGGAGGATGTTTTCATGCAGTGGTGTAATCGTCATCAAGGTAATTCCGGTTACTGGGTTGTCTAGTCGAAAGATTTCCTGATCGCGCAATCGCAACTGAGTGTTTGGGATATCAACCACGAACGAATTACCAGTAGGAGACGGAAAGACATAAGGCAGGACAGCCCCCGGTGTCTCCAAGATTACCTCAACTCCATCCGTTCGTTGTTTAACCTCAATACCAGTGACTTGGACAACTTGTGCGCCAGAGGGTTGGACAATGGTTACCACGGCGACAGATATGCCAAAACCAATGACTGATAGATAGCGCACGAGAAATCCTCGTTTATACGGTTGTCGCTTAATCTGATGAACGGATGTCGGAAAAAACTATTCGATCATGCTCCAGCGATCGCACGAATGGTAACGCTCACTCTTAGCGCATCACGCCAGTCCAACCAACTTGGCACTCAGCTCCCACATGCGATCGCCTCTTTCATCATCGCGGGCTTGGGGAGAGACTTGTTGAACAAACGACTTGCCATTTTTCTTCTGGCGATTTCCCCAACTCCAATAGGCTCCAGATTGGCGGTACTCAGGATCGGCGACCACCTGCGCAACCCGCTCACCAGCCAATTCCTGAGACACATACCCTCCCGTGATGTACTTCTGGAACAAGGGGAAGAGTTTTTGAAACAAGGGATAGTGGTTTCGGAACAGCGGTGTTTCTGCAACACAGCCCGGATAGAGAGAACTAAAGGTGATGCCGGTTGAGTCGTGATAGCGCCGATGCAGTTCCCGCATGGTCAAAATGTTGCAAACCTTGCTGTCCTTGTACGCCTTGACGGGTTCAAACGTCTTGCCGTCAATCATTGAGATCGGCTCTTTAAATCCCTCTGCAAAGCCCTTCAGATCGCCTAAGTCTGGCTGCGGCGGAATCTTCCCGCCTAGCTCATCTGGGTTGTGCGTCACGGTTCCCAAAATGACAAGCCTCCGATCCCGATAAGAGGACTCCTTCAAATCCTTAAGCATGAGGTTGCACAAGAGGAAATGACCGAGGTGATTGGTGGTAACGGTTAACTCATAC
>DATNQP010000301.1:0-4272 GCA_036703965.1 Leptolyngbyaceae cyanobacterium | reverse complement strand
CCAGATTCAGCGATTTGGCTGAAGTTTTGTTGCAGCGATCGATTTATTGTTGATTACATGAGTTGGTTGTGTTGAACCGTACTCTAATCAACTATGTCTTCATGACCAGTTAAGGTTTTTACCAGTTTTTCAAGGGGTAACTTAGCCCTGTTAGTGATGAAAATCTACCTAAACTATATGTTACACATTATTGAGCATTGTTAATATTAAGTTAAGATAAATCTCCCAAAGTAAATAGTTCCGCCTGTAGCAACTTATCCCGAAGAGTAGATACTTGATGAGTTTCTTCAATTCCTCAGAACCAATTCTCCGCAGCAAGCAAGAAGCACTCGACTTTCAAGACCGCCAAGGACTGTTACACTTTCAGATCAAAATTGCAAACAAGACGCTGCTTTCCACGTTTTATACCCGGATTGACCAAGTTTTCATTCTCTGGGGGCTGATATCAGGAGCAATCTTTATCAACGCTCAGTTTGTTCGCCTTAGCTGGGTTATCCAAGCCGGATATTGGTCAGCGCTTACCCTGATTGGTACCGTAGGGATGGTACTGTTAACTCACTTTTGGGTAAAAGTAGAGCGCCTGAGGTGGGTACTTTATTGCTGGGTTATCCTCATGCTGGGTGGTGTTGCTCTGACAGACCTCAGCATTTTCCTCAGCTGGGGACCAATCTTGATGCGTCTGTGTCCAATGTGGTTGGGGTTGAGCGCCCTTGGCTACTTCTGTACCGGACTCGGAATGCGATCGCGTGCCTTTACCCTCGCAGGTCTTGTTCATCTTCTAGGTATCGCCGTGTTACCCTACCTAGGCGGTTGGCAGTTTCTCTCCACTGGGATCGTGATGGCAGTAAGTCTACTGATGTTTGCTGGAGTCCAGTGGGATATGCGCCCCCCCATTGAATACGATTTGTTGACTCTAC
Source organism: Leptolyngbyaceae cyanobacterium (assembly GCA_036703965.1). Taxonomy (GTDB): domain Bacteria; phylum Cyanobacteriota; class Cyanobacteriia; order Cyanobacteriales; family Coleofasciculaceae; genus DATNQP01. The sequence continues at coordinate 3,355 of DATNQP010000301.1, read as the reverse complement.
AGCAAAGAAAGTTTAATGAAGAACAGTATCAACTCCGTCAGGTTCCCTTATACATAAAGGCGTAATCGTTACCCTACTTGGGATAGCGCCAAAGGTTACAGCAGCGTGTTATTTATACCTATCCAGGAGCCTGCTTTATATCTTTTAAAAAACAAACGGCCTATTTCGTGGCATGATTCTTGTTGTAGTCAAGTAAAGTCAAGTTAATTGATCCCTATAGGCTGATAACCAGTTTTACCCTTTCTTCATAGAGTTACTCTCTATAGAGCGATAGGCTGAAGCTGGTTAGTTGCTAATGGAGAAGACCGATAAAAACCGTACCGGATGGGAGTTATACCGCAGTGACCCATAACTGTATATCGGAGGAGAGCGATGTCAGATATACAGACGGTGCAAATCCATAACATAAACAGCTGACTCAAAACGGTGTGAAGTTTCTGTCGCTTCCTTCACCTTGTTACTACCAACGGGGGACTAAACTCCCCATCAGAGCGGTCAGAGGTAGTAGACGTAAGAGTTCTGTCTGTAATCCAATCTTTAATAAGTCACATTCGGCAGGTTGCCGTTCGAGTCTCAGGTTTTTTTGAGAAATGACTCAACGGCAATCGGGGTATTTAATTACCGTACCCCTACAAAAACTGTACGGATTGTATAATTTGTAACTAGAAGTCCCTCCGCTACTTTTTCCGCTAGATGACAATAAGTAATAGCGGTAAGGTTTGTGTTTTTGTCAGAAACAGCGGAGACTGACCAATGTACGTCTATCGCACCTCTGGGTTCAATAACAAGGCAGAGCGGTACGGTATCCAAGATCGCATCGATGACCTATGCGCTGAACTAGAGACTCAGAGAATTGATGAGGTGCAGGCACGTTTCGAGAGAGTATATCCCTACTTAAAGCGTCGAATCCTCAACCGGAGACTCATTGCACGCATCCTCAGAGTCGATGATGAGCAACTACTCGGCTTGCTCGATATCTTTAAGCGGGGCGACAACGACTACGAGCAGTTTCTCGAAGCGCCCATTGAGTATGGCAGAACTTATCTTGAACCTCAACTGGACCCTAGACATCTCCGAAACTGGCTCAATGAGCAAAAAATTAAGCCGCACCTAGCCCAGCAACTCCCGGAACTGCCTTCAACACTACTACCCTGGCTAGAACCTCCGGGTTGGGAGATGGAAACGGGTTCACAGGACTGGGTAATTTACGAAAGCGAAGAATGGGTCGAGCGGTTCAGAAAGCGCGAAATCCAAGACGCCTGGGAAACCTATTACCAAATTATTGCGGGAATTAGAGAGGAAACCACACGGACAGAAGAGTTTCCGGATTTGTCCAATGTAAAGCTGTGTGCCTCGAACAATCATTATGTGCTATACAGCCAGCTAGAAACCGCTGACGCTGCTGTTGCAGGAGTTTTATTTCTGCTAGCTCCCTTCGATCACAAGCCATCCAGTGAAGAGATTACCGAGGTGGGTAACAAAACCGCCTTATTTAATGGCTCTAACACGACCAATATTCTGGCGCGGCGATTGAGTCTCTATCAGTTGACGCCCTTTGCCCGACGTTCCTATCCCGCCTATCTGCTTGCTGATGAAGAAAGTTGGCTGGCGATTGAGCGAGGTAAAGAGGCAAATCTCGCTCTTTCAACAGAAGAAGAGCAGATTCTCAACTCAGTTTCCACCTCCGCACCCGGTAACGGCTCACTGCCACTCTTCATTAATGGACGAGCAGGTAGCGGCAAGTCTACCATGCTGCTTTATCTATTTGCCGACTACTGCTACCGGAAGTACTACGACAAGCGAGGACGCCAACGCCCAGAACCTCTTCCTGGTGAACCGTTGTTTCTTACTTATAACGAGCGGTTACTAGAAGTTGCCAGAGAGGGAGTCAATACCCTGCTGTGCTCTCATCACCGCTTTGTTGCAGAGAGGAGTCCAGGGGAGGAGCGCCAGAGCATCGATCGCTTCTTTCAGCCCTTCCAAAAGTTCCTTTTCAACTTGCTACCCCCGCAAGAGCGCGAACCCCTTAGGGGTAGCTCCGCTTTACGCTTCGACCCAGAAAAATACATTTCCTTCCATCGCTTCAAACAACTGTATCAGGGAAAAAGCTCAAGTGAATCTTTAGCCAAAGTCGTTCTCCACCTCCCCCAAGCACGGCGCTATTCCCCAGAAACCTGCTGGCACGTTATCCGTAGCTTCATCAAAGGTTATGGTCTTGAGGACTACATGACTCCCGAAGATTACCAGGAGGAAGTGCCACGCAAAGAACGAACTGTCTCCCTTGAGAAATTTCAAGGCATTTACGACACCATCTGGGAACGCTGGTACAAGCGCATCACCCAAGAACAAGGCTACTGGGACGACCAAGATTTAATTGCCAGAGTGCTTGAACTCAAGTGCTACCGTCCTGAGTACACAGCCATTTTCTGCGACGAAGCTCAAGACTTTACCAGAATAGAGCTTCAGCTAATTATGCGGTTGTCCATGTTTTCCCAATATCATCTAGGATACCAGCCGATTCATAGCCTACCCTTTGCCTTTGCGGGAGACCCTTTCCAAACTTTGAACCCAACGGGATTCCATTGGTCTAGCGTTCAGGCTGTATTTGATTCAGAAGTGATTACGGCTCTAGACCCAGCCGATCAATTAAAGCTAGTGATTAATTTCCAGGAACTTGCATTTAACTACCGCTCTAGTCCGCCCATTGTTCAAGTCACCAACTTAATTCAACTATGGCGTCATGTTTTGTTTAATATTCATGAACTTCAGCCCCAAAGAGCATGGCAGCAGGGCAACTTTCCTGAACCCCAAAAGTTCATCCTAAATCAAAATATCAACACCGAGCAATTGGCAACCTACATCAAAGACACCATCATTATCGTGCCGTGTGAAGAAGGTGAGGAAGCCGCTTATGCTCAGGCAGATGAGGTACTCTCTGAAATTTTTCCCCAGCTGGGAAGCAGAGGAAATGGGGAGATAACAGACAACCAACAACCAACAACCAACAGCCAGCAACCCCTCAAGAATGTCTTAAGTGCGATTACGGCTAAAGGATTGGAGTTTAAAAAGGTCATTCTCTACAAGTTTGGCGAAGACTGCAACCAAAGCGTCTGGAATTTGAAGGGCAAAGGTATCGACCAACGAGTAAAGGTGGAATACTTTTTTAACAAGCTTTACGTTGCCGCCAGCAGAGCAACAGAACGCCTGTTTGTAGTCGATTCGGAAAAAGGCGATCGCCAATTGTGGCAATACGCTAGTGACGAAGCCCTACTGCAAGCCATGCTGAGGTTTGCCAGAGCCAGCGAGCATTGGGAAGATAGTGTTCAAACGATCAGCCCTGGTACTCCCAAAACAG
>DATNQP010000300.1:0-5876 GCA_036703965.1 Leptolyngbyaceae cyanobacterium | reverse complement strand
TTCATTGATAGATGGCTCCTCTAGCACTGCGTTGACAGCTTGTCCCCACAGCTCAACTGTTTCTAGCAAAACCTAGGAAATTCTAAAAGCTAGAAAATTCTAAAAGCTAGAAAATTTAATATGAAAGTTATATCTTAAGGTAGGTTTCAGCAGGCTGTTATTATCGATGTTCCGCACCTTGAAGTGTCACACTACATAATTTGGGGCATTAGTGACTGGGGATTAGGGAACGGGAAGAGGCTTATTAAGGCACTGCACCTATTCCCTTCCCGCTCCAAGAATACCTATACTGAGGCCCTTGGGAAGCTGGGGGAGCTGGGGGAGCTGGGGGAGAGGGAAATAGGTAATCTTCTGCCGGGAAGGGAGTAATGTTAAGAAGTCACATTACCCCAAGGCGATCGCAACGGCTTGCACAAGCTTAATAATTTCAAACGTCACAAAAACACTGAGAATTACAGTGACCAAATTATTCAGTATCGGTATGTTGCCATAGCCAAACAGAGAGGCAGCAAACTTGAGCAAGACAATGGATAGCCCGATAATGACGGCAATTTGCAGGGGGGTCATATTTCTCTTGTGATCAACGATCAACATTGAACGACTTTTTCCAGGTCTTGGCAAACAGATAGGCGATGGGCGATGGGCGATAAAGTCCAGTCTTTACACAACTTCTGCAAAAAATCAATTGTTCTATTTGACACTCTAACGGCTAAAAGTACGTTGGATTCTTGGTTCAACCAGTCGGCTTGCTCGTTGATGTCACCACCAACGAGTAGAGGTCGGTCTGTCCCCAAGCGGTAAGCAAGTATGACTTAACGTTTTACTTCCCTAATCGCCGCCTCGGCATTCACTAGCCCACTGCCAAAGAAATATTGCTGAGCTGACACTGGCTTGGGTTGTGGGAAAACGCCCGATGGACGCAGGATGGGAACACCTGGTGCTGTGCCGAAGCCTACAGATGCCTGTAAACGGTATTGATTCTCATCTGCCTTCAAGATCGTTAGTCCCTGGTAACTGGCGGTTTCTTTGAGAATTGCAACTAAGCGATCGCGACTTAAACGCCGATTCGGGTCTTCCCCTTTCATCAGAGCCATCACTCCCGCTACCGCAGGGGAAGAGAAGGAAGTACCCTCTACCTGTACATACTTCCCTTTGGGGTCTAACGCTACTCCCCAAGCATAGTCGGGTATCGACATTCCCTCCCAGAAGCCATCGACCCAAGTACCCCCAGTCGTCAGAATCCCACCACTCAAGCTTTCTTCGGTGTCCCCCCCAGGAGCCACTACATCAAGTCTGCCGCCATAGTTGCTATAAACGGTGCGATTACCTACAAGATTCGTTGCCCCAACAGAAACCATCCCTGGAATTGCCGCCGGGAAGCCTACCCCATCTAAGCCATCATTCCCCGCCGAAGCAATCACAACTAGTTTAGGGTGAGCATCCAAAACTTCAAAAATCTGATCACTTAATTCCCGATCCGGCAGCAAGCTGCCCAAACTCATATTAATGACATCTACACCCCGCGACGCCGCATAGCCAACGGCTTCAATTAGAGCCGCTGAATTAATCTCGCCTTTTAAGCCAAAGACTCGCACTGGCAGAATCTTGGCATTAGGTGCAACCCCCACGACACCCATCTCCCCCGTGGGATGTGCCGCAATCACCCCAGCACACCAAGTGCCATGAAATTCCGATGCAATTTGATTCCGAATATAATTGCGTATCCAGTTGACAACCTGCCCTGGTGATGCATCGGGATTGCGATACTGAAACTCCATTGCAAGTCCTTCATATTCCTGAAGTAACTCTGTGCTGGAGAGGCTAAATGTCTTCTGAAAATCAGGCTTCAGGCTCGCGAGTTCCTCGGGGCTAATCCGTGTATCTGGGTCCCCCTCACCGTCTCCAGAAAAGTCCCAGCCGTGAACCTCACCGGGTAACTTGTCTTCGATATCACCCACTGCATAGACATTATTGACCAAATCTGGATGGTCCCACTGAATCAAACTATCAATTACAGCGACGACAACTCCCTCACCCTCATTACTTTCCTTCCAGGATTCCGTCGCCCGAACATCGGTACGAGGTAACAACTGACCACGCTTGGGAGTGCTATCGAGATGCCATTGCAGAGGTAGCATTGCTGAGGGGAAGGACGTTTGTGTTGTTCTGCTGAAGCGACTCAAACGACTTTGCAGTCCCTCAACAGCTTTCGGTGTCTGTGTTAGGGCAGCATTGTTTGCTGTCTGCTGTCGAACTAAGTGGGAGAGCGTCTGCACAAAATTGGGGGTAGCTGACTGCACTCCAGCCAATCCATTGAGCTGATTTGCTACATTCAAGACTGCTGTTCCTGATGCAGACTTAGACTTCACGAGATAGCGATTTTGAGAAAAGCGTAGTGGTCGAATCACCTCTAGGTTATGGCGATTCAACAAGAGTTTCCTTTGGCTATTTGAGACTCCCGCCTCAAAGCTCAGGACAATCTCATTCGGGAGGACAACGACTTCCTCACTCTGAGCTAACGACCCTTCTGGCGTTGCGTTACGGTTCAGTACAGGCAGGGTATTTTCGACATAGGGCTGCTGTCGAATCCGCTCACTGACAGCCGTGGGGGTACTACGAGTGCCTGCTTGTAACTTCACTAGGGCATAGCGATCGCCTAAAGGGTTCACTTCTACATCTAAAGCTGCCGCACGAGGACCACCGCGTGTCCCCCCACTACGACCCTCCAAGGCTTGTTGTAGCCGCAGATAAAGCGGTTGACTTGGACCTCCCCGCGTGCCACCGATCTGGGGCTTGAAAGCAACAGCGATAATATCTGAACGCAAGGAAAGAGGAATCTGCTGACCATAGAAGGTGTAAAACAGGTTACTTGATGTTGGTACTTGTGCCATTGCTTGGGGTGGCTGCGGGTAACTCGAAAGATTTGAGGCTCCCCACAAACAGCCTGTTAGGAAAATGCTAGAGACAAGACGCTTCACAATGACTACCTCAAACAGATGGCACTAATGACTTATCTATTTATATTCTTTCAGCTTTTCCAGCCTTGGTGAAATCAGCGATCTTGAACTAAACAACAGGCTGAAAAAGGTTCTGAGCAACGAAGTTGCCGATATTCAGACCTGTCGGTAGAGCATCAGTAACGCTAGACTCTCGGACATGAAGCCCCCCATAAACGCGGCTGATGGCGTCCTCGTAGGCTGCCTCGTAAAAGCTGCCGTAGGTGCGAGTCGTGCCGATCAGCTCTTGTGAAACAGCGGTAAACTCGTAGTTGTCGCCGAAGAAGTTAGTCAAAACTCCGGCAAATGCACCACCGAAAATAGAGTGACCCGATATGTAGTCGGGGAATGGCGGAGTCGGACCCAGCAGCGGCTGCCAATCTGGATCGCCAACCGTTGCTTCAATTCCGTCATTCGCAGCAAACCCTCCTGCAATCACATCATCCGGTCTCGGTTGAAGCTCTCTGTACTTGGCATCCCAAGCAACAATCGCTGCATCAGCCAAAGCAATGTTCAGCTGCGCAAACAAACGGGCATTCTCTGCCAGGGTATTGCCCTCCCGCACAGCCACTTCTTCCGTGATTTGGTTCAATTGACCATAGGGTCTGAAGGTATCTTTGCGGTCATAGGCCCAGAAGACAGCAATTTCCGTCTCCTCTGCGGTGCGGGTAATGGTGGTTAGCGCCGTGTTCTCCTTCCCACCTTTCCTCCGGACTTCCTCGATCTCTTGTGCATACAGTTCGGGATTAGTATCAGGTCTGCCATCAAGACCATCTGGGGCAAACTGCTTGACGCTGGGGATAGCAAAGGGTGTCACGCTACCCCAGTTCGGGCTTAATGCAACAGTGCCAGGATCGGGTCGCCAAATGTAGTCGCCTGCTGGGGGCACGTAAGGCGTATTGTTGTCGGAACCATCGTTTTCCCGCAAAGCCACGATTTGATCAGCGACGAATTGCCCAAAGGCGACGCCAGTTGCCTCAGCCACTGGGTTGTCGGTAATCTCGATTAGAGACCTCACCAGCTGTTGGTCGAACAGGGCAGCTTGGTTTGGGAGCAGCTCAACTAGCGCATGGTACGCCGCTCCGGCTGCTGCCGCTTCAACTGACGCGCCCGATGGAGCGAGTGCGTCCACCGCATAGGGAGTGTGCGTCCGATCAAAAGCGTTGACGGTGTCATATACAGCCGCAGAAACAATCGCTAGAAGGCGTGAACCGAGTGTAGGCGGTACCCCCCCACTAATTTCACCCTCTGCCTGTATCGCATTTAATGCCGTTGCATTCCAATCAATTACAATATCAGTCCCAGGCGCGGAAACGTGCTTGCTGACCACGTTGTTGTTTTCGTTGCGCTCAGCGATCGCGTTTTGCGAGTCAACTTCGGCAATCAGATTGTAGGCTCCCGGTGCCACAACTGAAGTGAGGTTGTCATACTCCAACTCAAAGGTTGTGGACTCACCGGGTTGTAAGTTAATGTTTCTAACCACACTGGTCAGTAGCCCATCATTAACTAGCTCACCCGCCGTATTACGATCGATATCTCCGTCAGTTGATATATAGAGGTTGACGGTTACAGGTCCTTGGGCTAGCGCATTGCCTCGATTAGTGACCCTAACCCTAGCCCGACCATCATCACCGAAGTCAACGGTGTCGGGCAGCTCGATTGTGCCGAACCGCGCCACGAGGTCTGGCTTACGCAAGGGTGCGGTAGTAGCGGATAGCTCCAGCTTGTAGTTGGTATCGCTAGTAGACTGAGAAACCTGAGCCAAGGAACCACCCGTTATAGGAATACCATTAAGAGAGCCTTTATGTAATTTTGCTTCCATTTTCTTCTGGACTTGGTATGAACTTTTAAAGACTTGTCAGCTTAAAAACAGGAACTTATGCAGTCAGTTAAAAAAGTTCACATTGCAAATTGCAAATGATTGCACTCAACCTGTTTGGCTGGCAAGCAAAGCATATCCCTGCTACTGCCACTCCAATGGATTGTAATGAAAAGAAATATTTGTTTCTTTTCTAACCCTTGGCTAGGTCACCATACATTTAATTCAAAGCCAAGGGTTAAACTTTGCTCATCTTGTTCAAATATTTATATAGTTATTTCCTAGAAACACTTATGGATGTAAATACTCATTAACTGTAAACTTTCTGTAACCAAAGCCTGAACATCTTTTCTCAAAACGAAAGTAGATAAATGCCGCTAGATTACTTGAATCTTAAATTTACATTTCTCCAATAAGGCGATTCCGTAATTTTATATAAATGTGTTCGACTCATAATTTAAAGTTAAGAGATATCCAGAAATCCTTAAAGGCATTAACTTCACATAATTTTCATAAAAGGATGCCAGCATCCAGAGGAAGAGAGGGGGCAACGTGTAATGGAATAGTATCCACAGGAATGAAGATTTATTTTTTGGAAATCTTTTGCTGATTTTTCTCTTAAGGTAAAATATATAAAGCCAATTTCACTGATCACCAACTCCAAGATAGGGAAATTTGACCTAAAATAAATCACCCCACCGCGTGACACAGTGGGGTGAGGAAGTAATATCTTTTTCTGATTGTGTAGATAGAATTTAACATTTTGCTTACAAAGTGTCTGTACGGTGTCGTACCCTCTACGAAAATCCCCCCTACCCCATCTTTAGTATTTTTGAAAGTGGTTAAACTAGGGACTGGTTAGAACCACAATTGCCTACGACATGCTTAGCGCGATCGCACCCTCTGATAATGCAATTTAAACGGTTATCAAAATCTTTCAAGGGCATTAGTGCTGTTGTCCTCATCCTTAGCTTAGCGGGGTGTGATGCCCTATCTGGGGTATTTGGATCAACTACCTACTCTGTAAAAAAAGTTAGTGATGGAGACACTCTTACCGTCAC
>DATNQP010000299.1:0-8454 GCA_036703965.1 Leptolyngbyaceae cyanobacterium | reverse complement strand
ATGACGATTAACCAAACAATGATTTGTCCATATATGTCGCCAAAGCTTAGGGTGCAGCTAATGCGATATCTACTAAATTGCTCCATAATATCCCTCGACACATTTCTTTAAACGTTAAGGATAAGTGCCTCACTCAAATTTGGCGCATTTCTCAATATATTTTTAAAAGGCTTGCAACATCACTTTACAATCTGGCTAGAGTCTGTCTGCAAACCACTGTGGCAGCGAAAAACTCGACCTCATACAAAATCCGGGTCTGCTACCCGCTTTTTCAGGTGCTTGCTCTCACTTTGTAGAGACGTTCCGCCGGAACGTCTCTACTTGACCAAACGCAAAAACATTTCGGGCGTATAGCTATCAGCCTGTCGCCGCGTTGGTTGTCGGAATTTGAACAGAACGCAAGAACTCAGCGCTTTCTTCTGGCAGTGCTGTGTTAATGTACATGCCACTTCCTAGCTCAAACCCAGCAGTACGGGAAAGCCGAGGAATAATCGCGATATACCAGTGAAAGTAATCTGTGTACTGCTCATCGGTGGGAATTGAGCGGATCGTGTAGTTGTAATCCGGATTGTTCAATCCATAGTAAAGTTTAGCCAGCACTGTTTTTAGGGTATAGGCTAAATCCATAATCTCCGCATCAGTAATATCGTCGAAGGATGAAGTATGTCGGCGCGGAAAAATCCAAGTATGAAAGGGTGAAAGTGCAGCATAGGGAATGAAGGCGACAAAGTGCTCGCTGTCTACAATCACTCGGCTAGAACTCGCTAGTTCATCTTTGAGAGTCCGACAGAATAAACATTCGCCTGTATCATCTATAAATCGTATGGCTTCATCAATGCGGCTGCGGATTTGGGTGGGAACAATTGGTGTTGCGGCTAGCTGGGAGTGAGGATGTTCCAGTGAGGTTCCTGCTTTTTCCCCATGATTTTTGAAGATAATAATCGTCTCAATGCGAGAATCTTTTCTGATTTCTGAATACCGCTGACGGTAAGCTCGAATGATATTGGCGACATCTTCAATATCTAGGAGGGCAGTTGTCAAATTATGATGGGGATGTTCTATAATCACTTCGTGAACGCCGATGCCCATCATCGAGCGATAAGTGCTTTGTATTCTCCTGTCTCGCTCTCCGACTAAAGAAAGAGCAGCAAATTTGTTGAGAACTGAGCGCACTTTCCACCCATTGCGATCGCTCAGACGGAATGTCTCTACCTCCGTATGACTTTCATTGCCGAGACAAAACGGGCAATCCGGGCGATAGCAGGGTACAAGGCTAGTTTTGTTGCTTTTTTGGGTAAACTCATCGGGTCTTTTTGCCCTTTCCGTGGCGATGATTACCCAATCCCTAGTAATCAGGTTTTGTCTTAGCTCAGACATTTTATCCCCTCAACTGTTCAGAGCAGCGCCTTACTTTCATTCTTTCATCAAAATCAGCCGAAGTGGGTCTAAACGAATGTGCGACGGAAAAGGTTGGTCTTTGAGAGATTGCACCTTTCTTTAAAGACTTCTGCTTGCCGATGGTAGTCTTGGGGGTGTTAATTGGGCAACATTGAAGGTGTTTGGGCGCTTGAAGATACCTTGTAAGGAATGTTAAGCGATCGCTCTTTGCCTAATCGCGTGCCAGATTAGCCCAGCGACAATCAATCCTAAACCCACTTGCCAAATAGAAGACTCCACCCAGAAAGCCAAAAATAGGCAAGAACCCAAACCTAACCAACCAACCCATTGAGGATAGAGTCGCTCTTGAGGGGGTAGTCGTAAGGCGGCTAAGTTCGTAATCGCGTAGTAAATTAAGACGTTAAAGGCACTAAATGACCACGTTGTCTTGACATTACCCAACAGAACTAGAAATGCGATCGCTACCCCGACAACCAGTACAGCCCAGTACGGTGTTGTCTGCTGTTGATTAAGATGTGCCAAAATTCTGGGCATATCCCGGCGGCGTCCCATCGCTAGCAAGACGCGGGACAAGCCCAAAATCAAGTTCAGTAGTACGCCCAACATGGCAGTCATCGCCCCAATCGCTAAGACAACAGCCCCACCCGCCCCCGCAACACTGCGGACTGCCACTTCTAAGGGTGCTGCCTTCGTTTGCCCAGTCGCATTGCCCAAGACATCTGCCCCCACTGCCCCGATGCTAACTGCCGCCACAGTCATGTAAAGCAGCATCGTCAGGACGAGGCAGACAATCATTGCTTGAGGAATTGTCTTCCTGGGTTCTCGTGCTTCCTCCCCCATCGTCGCAATGCGACCATAGCCTGTGTAAGCGACAAACATCAGAGCGCTAGCATGGAGTACAGTCCCGAAGTCTCCTGTGAAAAAGGGAGTGAGATTATCAACCCCAACAGTGGCGGCACGCGGCAGACAGGTAAAGATAAAGAAAGCTAAAGATAGCAGCGTTACCGAGACGATGACCATATTGGCGGTGTTAGAGCGCCGAATCCCAGTCAAAACAATTAAGGTGAGGACAACTACAGCAAACATTGCTGTGGGAACAACTAAGGTGGAACTCAAACCCGTAACGTTGAGCAAGTAGCCTGCAAAACCCAAAGCAGCCGTTGCGGCTGATGCAGTCTTCGCCAACAAAAACATCCAGCCAGCCGTGAAACCCAGCCAAGGGGTCAGGTACTTATAGCCATATTCATAGGTACCACCACTGACGGCATGAGTCGCCGCAAGTTGGGCACTATTGAGTCCATTGCAGGTTGCTACTATTGCCCCAATGGCTACCGCCAGAATCACAGCAGGGCCAGCAATCCCAGCCGCAATACCGATACTCACAAACACACCCGTACCCACTATCGAACCTAAACCCATTAGAGTTGCACCTAAAACCCCTAACTCTCGTTTGAGTTGCGGGTGTGGGGTTCTCACCGTCATATTTTATTTCCCTGACACTTCAGGGGGCGGAATGTGGGTTAGATGTGAGAGAAGAACTTCAGGCGAGACTGCCGGTAGAAGTCCAAAACTCTCTGGGTGTAAGCACCCGTTGAGCCGTTCTTGTATTGGGTAGGGTCGCCAGTCATCCACCAAGAAGCGGCACGTTGCACTGCTACAGGTTCATCGTTACTGCTAGCCGTGTACTGGTCGCGCAATATATCGCGCATCACACACACCAGAATCGCCCGTGCAGTCACAGGACTATTCTCAAATTGCGTAGGTGTCAGTTGTTGTCCAGTACATTGTTTAGACCAACGGGGAATGTTTTCCGGTTTGATTTGCCACTCACTGTAAAGACCATCGTTCGCGGTGCCAGTTTGTGGTGCAGCCAGTCGTAGTGCCTCTACTAGCGCCCCGACTTGGGCATCGGAAATCTGGGATGGAGATGATGACCGGGCTGTGGGTTGAGTTGACGGCTGGGGTGTAGCTGAACCCTGGGTGGGTGCGGATTGCGCCGCAGGCTTAGTTACAGGTTGTTGGGATGGAGTAGCGGGTTGCTGAGCCTGGGGATTGCGACGCTGCTGGTAGAAGCTCAGAACTTTCTGGGTATAAGAGTTTGTTGGAGCATTGTTATAGCGCGTCGGGTTGCCAGTCATCCACCAAGAAGCGGCACGTTGCACCGCGACAGACTCATTATTCTGACTAGCCGTGTACTGGTCGCGCAGCACATTGCGCATCACACACACCAAAATTGCACGGGCACTCGCAGGGCTGGCTTCAAATTGCGTAGGTGTCAGTTGTTGTCCAGTACATTGTTTAGACCAACGGGGAATGTTTTCCGGTTTAATTTGCCAATCACTGTAAAGACCATCATTCGGGGTACCGGTTTGCGGTGCAGCTAGTCGTAGCGCCTCTACTAGCGCCCCAACCTGGGCATCAGAGGGTTGAGCTTGAACTGGTAGTGTCCCAAGCCCAGCACTAAGCATGACTCCGCTGAGCAATAATCGTTTAGCTTGTCTGACTAACTTTGAACTCATTGAGGGTACTCAGTTGTCATGTGACTTTAGTTTGAACAAGTTTTACCGCAGACTTTGAATTAATACGTCTATCTAAAGGGTGTCGCGCTATCTTTTTAATGGTGATTACTTAGCAAGCAATGGTCCCAAAACCATAGCATTAGTTAGGTGGAGTTATTTATACTGGGTAATCGCGATATCTGCTCTTAACTGCCATTAAGGCTAATCCAGCCTGCATAGAGGAACAACAACATGCGCGATCAGTTTCAGAAGCTTCAGATTAGCAGCCTCACTTCTGGGCTACTCAGAAACCTGATGCTGATGACCACAGGCGGCGTTGTGCTAATAGCACTGCTTTTTGGAGTTGGCGTTTTGCGCTCAGGGACTCGCTTCTTCGAGGGACTCAATGCGATGTTCAATGCGCCACAACCTAAACCACAGGTTGATGTACGCTCCCTCATTGTTAGTCAAGTTCGTGGTGCCAGTGAACTGACTACGGCTGTGTTTACTATGGAGGCGGTTGTCCCTACCCGTCAGGACAGAAATTTGGGCGGATATACGCTTGGTACAACGACACTGCTGTACATTGCTTATGGTGAAGTTCGGGCGGGGATTGACTTACAGGATTTAAAACCTGATGACGTGCAGGTCGTCAACAATACTATCCAGCTGAAGCTGCCGCCACCCCGTATCCTTGATAGCAAGATTGACGTAAATCGTTCTACTGTGTACGACTATGATCGCGGTTTTTTGAGTTTGGGTCCAGACGTAGCGCCCCAGTTGCAGATGTTAGCTCAACGAGAAACGCTGAAAAAAATCGTGACGGCGGCTTGTAGTAACGGGGTGCTGGCGCAGGCTAACGACCGCTCCCAACTGGTTGTCGAAAAATTGTTGAACACGGCGGGGTACAAGCAGGTTGAGGTGAAAACTCAATCGCCGCCGCCAGGGAGTTGTATGTAAGACAGGAACAGGCTGATTGCAGTTCTAAAAGAAAAATTCATCACAACCGAACATAGATGTTCAGATGATTTTTGCCGACATTTGTATATAAATATTGAATCTGGTCACAGAAACTGATCTTTTTTCAGCCAATTATGCTGATTCGAGTACATTTGTAACAGAGTCAATTAGGGCGGAAGTCTTTGACTGGGAAGTAAGACAGCTCCACCAACGCCAAATGCCCCATCCAGTAGCGTTATTTTCGCAGGCATCTACAAACTATTCAGTATCTCCACCTATGAAGCAGCACCAGCATCGAGAAACTTCTAAACTATTCTTGATGAACATATATATACCTTGTTAGCGGCATCTTTAAAGATTTTGTAAAAAAACTTTTTCGCTTAGATAAACAAGGTGTAAGCGTTGTCACACGGCAAGAGTGGACAACGGGTAATGCTGCGACATCGCAATAACCTGAGAAAACTGCAACTAAACCGGAAAATTTGGCTATGACGACGGATACGCTTGAGTTAGATAGCAAAAAATTTGTCCCCGCTGAGCAGCTGCCCCTACCGGAGTGGCCTTGTGTTTTGAGTGAACGTCCTCAACCGACGCTCACCATTAAAGATAATGACCTGTTTTTGGTTACCGATACACTGGGTAACATTGCTGGATGTTTAACAGATGACACAAACGCCAGCATGGGTTTGTTCTGCTGCGATACACGGTTTCTCAGTCGCTTGGAGTTGCAAATTAATGGCCGTTCACCTGTATTGCTCAGTAGTACAGCGGATAAAGGGTTTGCCCTCTCGGTGCTGTGTACCAATCCGAGCATGGATGGAGGAGCGCGATTAGAGGAGGGAGGGGATAAATTAGAACCCGACGTAGAATTAGACAGCAAGTCTGTTTCTAACTTTGCGCCTCTCAGAGCCGACACGGTTGGGATTAACCGAGAAATTGCCCTCAACGGCGCACTGTTTGAAGAATTAACAGTATCCAACTACAGTACCAGTCCAATTCGCTTTCAACTCAGTCTCAGCTTTGATGCGGATTTTGTGGACTTGTTTGTAGTCCGGGGCTATAGTCGAAAACACAAGGGACAGCTCTTACGAGAAGTGCGACAGGGGCAAGACGCCACAAGCACGGAGAATGAAGAATCTAACTCCGATACCCGACGCTCAATCCTCTCGTCTGAAATGACACTCGCTTATCAAGGGCTAGATGGCTCCCTGATGCAATCTCGGATTGACTTCGTTCATTACCCGCCAGACTATTTGAAGGGTCACACGGCAGTGTGGCAGCTGGAATTGGGTACCCACGAAACCCAAAAACTGGGCTATCGGCTCCAGATGCTAACAAATAGTCGCCCTACTTCCCTGGTTAGTTCTCCAGTGACTCTGGGGCAAGCTAGGGCAGCTGAGTTATTGGAGCAGCAAGAGTGGCGTCAGCAGGTAACACAGATTCGCTCGGACAAAAATACGTTTAATCGAGTCATCGAGCGAGCCGAGCAGGATGTTTATCTGTTGCGGCAGTCTTTCGGTAAGGGTAAGGTTCTCTCAGCGGGGGTACCCTGGTTTTCTACCCTGTTTGGGCGTGACTCGATCATTGCGGCGTCGCAGACGCTAATGCTCGATCCTACAATTGCTCGTGAAACCCTGATGATCTTGGCTGAATACCAAGGAAAGAATGATGATGAGTGGCGCGATGAGCAACCGGGCAAGATTTTGCATGAGCTGCGAATGGGTGAAATGGCTCGCTGTCAGGAAATCCCCCATACGCCCTATTACGGTACGGTGGATGCCACGCCCCTGTGGTTAATGCTCTACGCAGAATACTACGCTTGGACGCACGATACAGAAACGTTGGAGCGCCTGTGGCCTAACGCCCTAGCGGCAATGGACTGGATTGACCGCAGCTGCCGTGAAACAGGCTACCTAAGCTACCAACGCCAATCCAAACGGGGTCTAGCTAATCAGGGGTGGAAAGACTCTGGAGACTGTATTGTCAATCGTAAAGGACAGCTGGCAAACGGTGCGATCGCATTGTGTGAAGTGCAGGCTTATGTCTATGCGGCTAAAATCCGTTTGAGCGAAATTGCTCGGATGAAGAAGCGGCTTGATTTGGCGGATCGATGGCAAGAAGAGGCAAGAGACCTCAAGCGCCGTTTCAATCAGGATTTTTGGATGGAGGAGGAAGACTTCTGTGCCTTGGCTTTGGATGGAGATGGCAAGCCGGTAGATAGTATTACCTCTAACCCTGGTCACTGTCTGAATCTCGGCATCCTCACACCAGAGAAAGCGTATAGCGTGGCGGAACGACTGCGTGCCCCAGATATGTTCAATGGCTGGGGGATTCGCACTCTTAGTAGTTTGTCTCCTGCGTACAATCCTATGGGCTATCATGTCGGTTCAGTCTGGCCTCATGATAATTCCTTGATTGCTTTGGGATTGCGATCGCTCGGACTTATCGATCAGGCTCTGGAACTGTCGCAGGCGTTATTTGATATGACGCTACAGCAGCCCTATCTACGTCCCCCAGAACTCTTTTGCGGCTACGAGCGCACCGCCGATAACACACCCGTTAAGTATCCCGTCGCCTGTTCCCCCCAAGCTTGGGCAACCGGCAGCATCTTCCAGCTGTTGCAAATGATGGTGAATCTGGTGCCTGAGACTCGCAATAACTGTTTACGAATTATTGACGCAGCTTTGCCAGCATCGATTAATTGCCTGTCTCTCCAGAACTTACGAGTTGGACCAACTCTAGTTGACTTAGAATTCGAGCGTTCTGGCACTACGACAGCTTGTCGCGTTGCTAAGAAGCGAGGAAATCTCCGGGTTGTGATTGAGGCTTAAATTCCTCAGACGGATGGGGAGATACGGATTTCTCCCCTTTTTTCCGGGGGCTGGGGGGGAGCTAAGGGGCGAGAAAACACACCCTAGGGGTTAGGACCTATCGCCTATCGCCCATCGCCTATCTGTTTGCCAAGACCTGGAAAAAGTCGTTCAATGTTGATCGTTGATCACAAGAGAAATATGACCCCCCTGCAAATTGCTGTCATTATCGGGCTATCCATTGTCTTGCTCAAGTTTGCTGCCTCTGTGTTTGGCTATGGCAACATACCGATACTGAATAATTTGGTCACCGTAATCCTCAGTGTTTTTGTGACGTTTGAAATTATTAAGCTTGTGCAAGCCGTTGCGATCGCATTGGGGTAATGTGACTTCTTAACATTAGGTACAGCGTCTTAATTAAGCCTAAAGACGGTCAAGGTCCAGGTGAGGAAGCGACAGGTGTCAACTCAAGGGCTGGCACAATCGGTTTTTCCGGAATTAGGTAGGGAATAGGGGCTGGTAATTTACAAACCTAGACTATCTAGAAGCCTCTTCCCGTTCCCTAATCCCCAGTCACTAATGACCCAAATTATGTAGTGTGACACTTCGATGTGCGGAACATCGATAATAACAGCCTGCTGAAATCCACCTTAAGATATAACTTTCATATTAAATTTTCTAGCTTTTAGAATTTTCTAGCTTTTAGAATTTCCTAGGTTTTGCTAGAAACAGTTGAGCTGTGGGGACAAGCTGTCAACGCAGTGCTAGAGGAGCCATCTATCAATGAA
>DATNQP010000298.1:0-11763 GCA_036703965.1 Leptolyngbyaceae cyanobacterium | reverse complement strand
AAACGCAACCCACTACCAGCACAGCCTCTGTCAGCAGGTTCTTACCCAGGTAACGGCTTAGCGCCAGTTGATAAAATCCTGCAAATTCTAAGAGCCAATAATCCTATTGAAGAGGCTAAAAGACAGGCATCTGAGTATCAGCAAATGCCAATCCAGATAACTTACCCTGAAGCTTGCAGCAACTTTGACAAACTTTACGAAGAGGCAATTTCGACGCGTCAAGCTATTGTTGTGACTCGTGAAGGTTCTGAAAGTGTATCCGTAATTCCTACGGCGGAGCTTGATAGCCTGGTGGAGACAGTTTATTTGTTTCAGTCGCCAGAGAATGCAACACGTCTTCTAGCGGCAATAGAACGTGCTAAGGCGCGGACTTTTAAGCCTCAAACCATAGATGATTTGCGTCAGGAGTTTGGGCTTGGCGAAGAAGCGTAAAAAGTCTAACTCGGAAAATCCAGAACCCGAACAAGTCTCTCAATCTGAATCTTCTCAACAGGAGAAAACAGAACCTGACATTGTATTCGATTCACAATTTTTGGAAGACCTGACCTACTGGGTAGATACAAATAGAAAAATTGCCCTCCGCCTCTTATCTCTAGTTGAGGAGATAAGGCGCAATCCTTTCACGGGAACAGGAAAGCCAGAACCATTGAAGTATCAGGGTGCAAATATATGGTCACGCCGTCTAACTGAAGCAGACCGCATTGTTTATATGGTCAGTGGCGATCGCATTGATTTTCTTCAGGCTCGATACCACTATAGCGATCGCTGAATTAAAGAGCGATCGCACCACCTCTATATATGTAAATGCGATCTCGTTTTCAAACAAGCTGTCGCAAACCTCCACACTAGTCTGTCAGTCTACTACACTCTAAGAAAGCCTTTAGCTTGGCAATCTTCCTTCTCACTGGTAACACTAAGCTGTTAGCCATTTAAACTGGGTATTAGTAAAAACCCAAACCCTTACACCTGAATCTTGACAGCGAATTTGAAGAAGTAATTTAAATGCTGAACAGCTTAGTATTAGTGAGATAATGAATTGACTCGATGAAGCAGCCAGAACCACAGGATGCCAGCGCGTGGTTTAAACGAGGAAAGAAGCAATACTGGAAAGACAAAGACTATGAAGCAGCCATAGCCTCCTTTAATCGCGTCCTTGACCTCGTTCCCAAGAAATATACAGCCTGGAACTACCGAGGTCTGGCGTTGTGTCAATTAAAGTGCTACCACGAGGCGCTCTCTAGCTTCAATAAATCCTTGGACATTAAAGATGATTATCACAAAACTTGGAACTACCGGGGTTTGTCACTGAATGCCTTAGAGCGCTATCCAGAGGCTATTATTAGTTACACGAAGGCTCTGGAAATTAAACGCACGTATTACAAAGCTAGAAACAACCTCGGCAATGCACAGAAGAACTCACGTTCCTATAAGGAGGCAATTCATTCATATGATTGTGCCTTGGAACTGAGGAAAAATCAGTACTGGCAAGCTTGGAGAAATCGAGGATGGGCATTTTTCTATTCGCCGTCATCGAGCTACCAGGAAGCTTTAAAAAACTGGAATGATGGGTTGCAGCAGCTTAAACCAAAGACTCGTGACTATCAAGAAGGTTGCGGCGAATTGCACAACGCCAAAGGTCGTGCCTAGTATTTGCACGGACAGCAGCAGGCAGATCCTTTTCCTGACTGGAAAGATGCGGCAAACAGCTATCAGGCAGCCCTGAAGTTTTTAACTTTCGAGAAGTTCACCGAGCGGCATCTGGAAGTATTGCAAGCCCTAATCGTCGTTTGTCGAGGACTGAGACAAACAGACGAAGCTCAGGAGTTATGGCTGGAAGGAAATGAGCTTTTGGAACGGCTGCTGCAAGATACTCCCTCACCTGGAAAAAAACTACTCCTAGCGCGTAAATTCGCTGGCTTTACTCAATTGCGTGTTGATTGGTATGTCCAGTCGGGAGAGCCAGTTGCTGCTTTAGAGCTAGCCGAAGAACGTAAGAATACCTGTCTGCGTTGGCTTCGCTACGGCTGGAGCGATCAACCTACCCCCAGCCCTAAGTACCCAACCCTTCAAAAACTTCTAAATTCCCATACGGCTGCAATTTACTGGCACGTCAGTCCTGCTGCCATTACCACGTTTATCCTCAGACATAACCAACCTCCGCAGGTTCACTCTGCCCCAGCAACAGCAGATGATGTTACCTATCCCGCCGTTGCCCGTCAACTCCGCGACCTTGAAGACTGGGTGAAAGACTGGAAATGGAATTACCAAGATTACCGCGCAGGCAAAGAGAAAGGCAATGAAGAAAAACTATCTACCATAGGAGATAAAAAGCCCGCTCTAAATGCCTCTCCGCTTGCGAAACAGCCCTAACCAGCAAACAAGGCTTGATTGATGAATTTGTCGGTTTAATCAGCGGCTTCCTGGCGAAAGGAGCCGCTTGTGTAGTCAGCTCCCTCTGGGCAGTAGATGAACGCTCAACGGCTCTGCTTATGGTGCGCTTTTATCAGTATCTTCAAGAAAGTATGCCTCCGTCCTCTGCCCTGAAAGCAGCGCAAAAATGGCTTCGCACCCTCACTCATCCGCAACTCATTCAGTGGTATCAAGACCTTGCAGCCAAATTTGAGGGCAAAAACTCTACAATTCAGTCTTATCTAAACCGACAAGTCA
Organism: Leptolyngbyaceae cyanobacterium; assembly: GCA_036703965.1. GTDB lineage: Bacteria > Cyanobacteriota > Cyanobacteriia > Cyanobacteriales > Coleofasciculaceae > DATNQP01. The sequence goes on along the minus strand of DATNQP010000298.1, from coordinate 9,096 downwards.
AGAGACTGCAAAAGGATTCAGCTAAGATCGATCCAGACCACCCTCTCTATGCACACCCATACTATTGGGCTGGTTTTACAGTTACGGGTAAAGTCTAAACCATGACATCCGACAACTTAGACCTCGATCCAATCCAAGCCCTGACGCTAGAAGCTTTCTCAACAGCTCTAGCTCAATTAGATCCCATTTCAGCTCTACCTACGGAACTCCGAGAAGAGATTAATCAAGTTGGTGAAGCTTTAGCCAATCAGCAAACTGATGTTGTGGATTGCCTGGAAAATATCGCAAGGAAACATCAACCCCTCTACGAGCTTTATGAAACTGCTTACGAGGCATTAGATGAGCAGTATCCGCAAGAACGTAACAAATTGGTAGGAAGCCCCTCTAGAAGTGATAACTCAGCAATAGTCGAGCCAGTTGATAAAATCCTACAAATTTTAAGAGCAAACAATCCTGTTGAAGAAGCTAAAAAGCTCTCACAAACAGAGCAAGCCCAAACAGAAGAATATCAACGTAGCGAGGTTCAGTTTGGAGCATCAGATTCACAAGCAATATCCCGCACTTTTACTGCTATTTTATATCGAGAAGAAGATGTCTATGTGGCTGAATGCCCAGAGGTGGGTACTGCTAGCCAAGGGGAGACCGTTGAAGAAGCACTTTCCAACCTCAAAGAAGCAACAGAACTGTATTTAGAAGAATTTCCCATCCCTAAAACTTCTCCTCGACTAATCACTACATTTAGCGTAGAACACAACAAAGCCGATGAGTCTGTAGAAGACTTAATCGAACTCGTTGATGAGTGGATGAATGAAGATTCTTCCTATGATGAAGAGGTATACCCTCGAATTGATGCAGCTTTAAAACAAAATCGGGTGTCTATATAACCATTAAATGACTACAGTTGTATTAATTGACAGCGACCCTTTAGGGAAAATTACACACCCAAAAATAGATCCAGACGTTAAAGAGTGGTTGCAATTCATCCATGATAATAAAATAGCTCTGCGGGTAGCCGAAATTTCTGATTACGAGCTTCGACGAAAATTGTTGCTGGAAGGTTTTGGAAAGAGTATTAACCGTCTTGAAAAGTTTCGCCAAACCAAACGTTTTATCCCCATCACTTCTGAAATACTGCTAAAAGCAGCCGAATTATGGGCTTGGACGCGAAGCCAGGGACAACCAACAGCGAGTAACGAGAGGTTAGATGGTGATGTAATTCTCGCTGCTCAAGCGATTTTCCAGAAAGAATATTTTGATGAGGTGATTATCGTAACAGAAAATCCAAAGCACATATGCAGGTTTGATAGCTTTGGAATTTTCACTTGGGAATGGAGACAAGCTTTGGCTAAGTGTAAAAGTAATACAATTACCTTTTACACTCAACAGCTGTAATGTGAGTGCGATCGCATTTTAGACTTACCCCTTGCACCAAACCTATATCTATTGCTCGGATGGCACTGCATTATGGGCGCGATCGCAGCGCTTGTTGCTCAACGCAAAGGCTTGAATTTCTGCCTTTGGCTGATTCTGGGACTCATTGGCGGTACAGCGGCTTTAGTTGCAGCGTTGATATAGCTGTGGCCATAAAGGTTAGGACAGATCTAACGGCTGAAACGACTATGTACCAGTAATAAACCTTCTGCCCTTTGCCTTCTGCCTTCTGCCTTTTGCTATAACTAAGCCGAATGACCAAAATCCTGTATTTTAAGGGTAGAGCTGCCGATTTTACTAGTTCCACAAACCTTAAGCGCCGCAACTACCAGTTAAAAGTAATTAACTATACAACCTTAACGCACCCTACCAGATTTAAGATTCTGTCATTATGATCTCCGATGGCATGTCTCAATATGTGGAAGTGTGGCTAGTAGCCCGTCAACTTATTTCTGATAGGTTGTAGGGGTAGTGCCCCCGTGCCTACCCCTCGTATCTAGGGGCAACCACGGGGGGATTGCCCCTACAAAAAACCCATCAATCTGACCTTGACAGACCACTAGTTGCTACCAAAAAGTGCCTCTACTACCTACTAGCTACTGGCTACTAGTGAAAAAAACGGGCTAACTTTATAAAGTGTACAAATACAAACTCAAAAAGTTAAAGCGCCAAAAAAGCTTGCTCTCACCGAGTTGGCAAGCTTGCTTACCTTTGGCAGCCATCATTCTATTGGTGTGGACTTACTCCGCCCTTGCTCAATACCCATCCTCAGCCGAATTAGAAGCAATCAAGCAAGAAGTTAAGCAGGAGCTTCAAGTAGGGCTGGATACCATGTGGGTGGTGTTCACTGGCTGTTTGGTGTTCTTTATGAACGCAGGCTTTGCCATGCTCGAAACAGGTTTTTGCCGCCAAAAGAATGCAGTCAGTCTTTTGGCAAAAAATCTGATTGTATTTGCCCTGTCTACCTTAGCCTTCTGGATTTTGGGCTTTGCTTTGATGTTTGGATTTGGCGGAGACTGGACTAATTTTAACGCCACCGACAATGGGTTTATTGGTCTTCATGGTTTTTTACTAAAGGGAAGTGACAACAGCCCTGCCACAGGTGCAGCCTACCAAGGGGTATTTCGTTCCTTGAGTGGGGCTGGTATACCTCTACAAGCCAAATTTTTCTTTCAATTGGTCTTTGCAGGAACCGCAGCAACTATTGTTTCTGGCGCTGTAGCTGAACGGATTAAGTTCTTTGCTTTTGTAACCTTTAGCCTTTTACTGGTGGGGATTTCTTATCCTGTCACGGGTCACTGGATTTGGGGGGGTGGTTGGCTATCCAAATTAGGATTCTGGGATTTTGCAGGTTCCACTGTCGTCCACTGTGTGGGAGGCTGGTCTGCTCTGGTAGGCGCTATCCTCTTGGGTCCGCGCATCGGTAAATATCAAGATGGCGAATCCTTTGCTCTGCCCGGACATAACTTCGCGATTTCTACTCTAGGTTGCATTATTTTGTGGCTGGGCTGGTTTGGCTTTAACCCAGGCTCGACCCTAGCTGCCGAGCCAAAAACCATTACTCATATTCTCCTAACAACCAACATGGCTGCTGCAATGGGTGGAATTGCAGCGACTTTCACCTCTTGGCGGTACTTCACTAAGCCTGACCTTTCCATGATCATCAATGGCATCCTAATCGGTTTAGTAAGCGTTACAGCATCCTGTAGATTTGTCAGCATCGAGAGTGCTGCTGTAATCGGTCTTATTGGTGGAGTGATTGTGATCTTTGCTGTAGATTTCTTCGACAAGTTAAAAATTGACGATCCAGTCGGTGCGATTTCCGTTCACCTTGTGGGTGGCATCTGGGGAACAATTGCCGTTGCTCTGTTCGCCTTAGGTCCTAATGTCAATCTCGCCTCTAATTTTATCCTTTACCAGGAAGGTCCAGCGAAGGGATTGTTACTGGGTGGTAATATCCCTGGACTAAAGCAACTTTTAGTTCAACTTCTTGGTATTGGAGCCGTCGCTATTTTCACCCTTGTATTGAGTTGGCTTGCCTGGTCATTAATTAAAGCTACAGTGGGCTTGAGAGTTACACCTGAAGCAGAACTTAAGGGTCTCGATATTAGTGAGTATGGGATGCCAGCTTACAGCGGTTTCCTCTTCAAACAGGAACATACCTCAGAAGCTAACCGCACCTTGCCGAAAGACTAAGCTGTCACGCATCTAAGAAAGCACACTTGTTCTTGGCTGGTAATGGGTAATGGGTAATGGGTAATGGGAAGGGAAACTTCTACTGGGCAAAGGTTCTACCAATGACCTACAGCTTACGAACCAAGCCTACGACCCCTATATCTGATTTCGTTATCGCCGTCCAAAGATACTTCAGCATTGATTTCAGGAGTACTATTGACCTCCCGTTCAGAAATCTCAGTCAGCTTCATTTCATTCGTTTCAGTTATGTTTAATTCAGCCTGAAGCTTTTTCACGGTGCGATTAATTTCTCCTTCCAGAAGACCTGCCAGAGCCTTACCAGTTTTAACTAACAGGAAAACTTCAGGATTACAGCGAGTAAGAATGATATGACCTTCTTGTCCTCGAACGGAAATATTTTCAATCTCGTTCCAATTCAATTCCTCATGAATAGTTCTAGCCAAATAGAGCATTGTTCCAGCTAGAATCAAAACCCCGTTTTCATCCATGCCAATCGGTACAGTGAGAGGATGCCCTTCTAAGGAAACCAGAACAGCGCTCTGAATACCTATGGGTTTAGAAGCTAATTCCTTTAATATTTCCTGAATTTTGCCAGTAGTCATAGCTTGCTTTTTAACCTCACTAAGTTCCACAACTGGCTGCTGACCTTTTAAGGTTTTGCCAGTGAGAACGTTGTTCTGCTCATTGAGTTCAGTGACTATCTCCTGTTCATCGACAGGAACATATAGGCTGAGCAACTTCATCTGCTCTAGTGCAATGTGGCTTTGCTCCCGGACAAGGGCGGGAATTGCTACCCCCATACGAGCAGGTTGGTAACTGCACGAGTCTGGGATAACAAGGGTTTCCAAAATAGTTGGAGGGGTTTGCCTATCTATCAGTGCTACAGGTCCGGTGTGCAGGCAAGTCAAGATATTTTCGAGTTGGACAGTCTGTAGTGAACCTTCTAAGTAGTGACAGACGAAGTAGGGGACGTGAGAGCGACCCAGGTCATCCATTTGGTCGTTATAGAGCCAACCAAACAGACTATCCTCTGGGGTCAACTGATGTAGATAAGCAGCCCGATATCCAGCATTGGGGGGATTATAGGAATCCCAGTACTGGTAAACCACTTGTTCCATGAAAGCCTGCCGAATGGTCGTGGGAATCCCGGCACTAGCAAGGCACATAAATCCTACCCTAGGAAAGCTGCTGTAGATGAGTTGACCAAGAAGCAAAGGCATGATTATTAATTTTATTCAGCAGTTTTAAGGGATCTGGAGCAGCTGGCTCGCAGTTCCTTGCCTTTTGAGACAGAGAAGTAGGATAAACGATTACCCCCTTCCTCGGGAGTTCTCTACTTACAATTGATGAATTGTTTCTGCCATACCGCACTAAGTAAGTGGGCATTAATATTTGTCGTTGAGGCAAGGCAGAGGGCAGACGACAGAAGGGTTCCGTGAGCGTCAGCGTTCGACTGAGCGCGGTTCGGCTGAGCGCTCACCGTCGAAGCCTCACGCCGAAGTCCGAACGGCAGAAGAGAAGAGGATTTTAGTCTCTTAACATTTGTTGATATACCTTCGTTGATTTGTGCTTACTTACTTAGTTTTGCTGCGTCGGTTTTGGCTCATTAAACTGTTTGTCAGAGTTGACTACCGCATCTTTTACTAAAAAGGTGAGGAACACCCCTAGCGAACCAATAACCAAGACTAGAGTCAGTAACAAGATATACTTTCTAGTAACTGGGCGTAAATTTATACCGAGTATCTTTTGAGTCGCAGAGCTGGATAAATTTTCAGAGCTGGCTAAATTTTCAGTCGAACCAGAAGCGTTCGCTTTCGTCAACTCAGAGACTAGCCAGAGAACCGGGGCAGATGCTTGTGTGGGCTTTATCGTTGAATTCCCTTGTGGGGAAGAAACAATAGGTATCTCTGAGTAGAATTTTTTATAGTTAACTTTCATATCATCAAGGAAGCTGGTGAGAGGTTGAAGACGTTCATCCAGGAGCTGCACAATCTGGGACTCAGATGCGAGTAAATCGTATTTGGTAAGGATTAGTGCAAAAGGATGCCTTAAACCATTCTGGTAAACCAGTTCAGCAATTGACTTCACGGGTTGGAGTATCTCCTCAAGCCCGTCAGAGTTGGGGTTCGATACCAGCCCATGAGCATCGATAAATACACAGCACCCATCCGACTTCAACACCATCAGTTGAAAGGCAGGATTGTAAAGCTTACAGGACTCTCCAGGCGTGTCCCACCAGCGAAAATGGCAGAGGGTTTGGGTTTTTTCCCGACTGTTCTGTTTTAGGCTGAATTCAAAGTTCGTGAGTTTCATCGTGGCTGGTGGATACTCACCGCTTCGAGCTACATAGCTAAGGACGTTTTCTAGGATTTTTTGCGTATCACTGTCCTGGCAATCGAACCACAACTGCTGAGGATTGTTGTTCTGATTATCGGGATGTAATTCTGCGTAACTGCCCGCCAGAAAAACTGTTTTGCCTACCCCTCGTTGACCAATGCTTAGCAGGCTATATATTTTTTTTGAGTTAGTTCCAGGTAATAAATCCATTATGAATTCATTATTAATAGGACTTATGCATTGACAGAGTTAATAGAATCGTGTTTCACTCAACTTCGGTCGTGTACTTTTAGGTATCAGGCTATCAGAGAGTGTCTTTTATCTATGCTAGATTTACTTTGGGTTACATAGCTCGTAATTTTTATGGAGTCTCATAGAGAGAATATACGGCTTTGCTAAAACAGGAAGAATCCGATATCACTTCTGCACTTCTATAAGTTATCGGCTTCATGTTTGTATAAAGGATAACAAACTGATGTAGCAAGAACCCTTTCATCTGATAGATGTGAGATAAAACATTGACAGTTAACTTAGGTAGAGGTAAACCACAGATAACCATTGCTTAATTAAGACTTACCCACTATTGGTCATTTGCCCCCCAGACCCAATTTGGGGGGAGTAAGCAATCCTATCTGTACTGCTGTTACTAGAACAGGGAACTCCTTACATGAATTTGTCGGGTGCTCGCGACAGCCGTGGAAATTGAGCGATTGCCTTTCAAGGTGAGAGCAGTTGCAAATTGTATCTTGAATTGTAACAATTCAAGTCTATCCAGTTATGAGATTTGATTACGACCTTTTTGTAATTGGTGCAGGTCCCGGAGGTCTTGCTGCCTCAGAACGCGCTGGTGCTTATGGTGCCCGTGTGGCGATCGCAGAACAAGATTTGATAGGGGGTACTTGTGTAATCCGGGGCTGTATTCCCGAAAAACTAATGTCTTTTGCCGCTGAATTTTCTGAGAATTCTCAAAATGCAGCGGGATATGGCTGGAATAAAGTCCCCTGCACATTTGACTGGCAGCAATTCATTACCGCTAAGGAGCAGGAAATCCAGCGTCTAAGCCAGGTACACAGTCAAAAGCTGGAAGAAGCAGGAGTGGAGCTGATTCCGGGTCGTGCTACCTTTAGCGATGCTCATACCGTAGTTGTAGAGATACGCCATGGCACATCTGTACAGACACGCCAGATTACTGCCAACAAAATTTTGATCGCGGTGGGGGCAGAAGCAGTCAAGCCAGAAATACCAGGAATTGAGCATGCCATTACCTCACGCGAACTATTTAATCTCAAGCAGCAACCCAAGCATATTGCAGTGATTGGCTGTAACTATATTGCGGTGAAATTAGCGGGAATCATGAGTAATCTTGGCTCTCAAGTTACGCAGGTAATCATTGAAGACCATGTTCTATGTGGTTTTGATAAAGATATTTCCATGGCTGTTCAAGAGGCCATGACTAAGGGAGGTATTCAGATTCTCGACAACACGACGGTCAAAGAAATTGAACGTCATGGTGAGGAGCTGGATTTAATTCTGTCAGGAAAAAGCCACAACACATTGAGCGTGGATACCGTCCTCTATGCTACAAGCCGTGTCCCTAATGTAATGGGCTTAGCTCTGGAGAAAGCTGGTGTTAAGGTGACTCAAGGTGCAGTTGTGGTAGATGAGTACAGCCGAACTACACAAGCGAATATTTTTGCAGTTGGTGATTGTACCAACCAGCCTAATTTTACTCCCGTCGCCATTGCTCAAGGTCGCGCTTTTGCTGATACTGAATTTGGTAACAACCCCCGTACTATTAGTTATGAATATGTTCCATTAACAGTTAGCTCCCACCCTGAGGCTGCTACTGTTGGTTTGAGTGAATCCCAGGCGCGTGAAAAACTGGGTGACTCTGTAATATCCTATCGCTCCAAGTTTCGTCCCCTTTTACATAGTCTGCCTAAACGGGATGAGAAAACCCTAATCAAGTTAGTTGTTGATAGTAACTCAGAGCGAGTGCTAGGCGCTCACATGGTGGGTGAAGAAGCAATAGAGATTATTCAATGTCTGGCTCTAGCTCTTCGCCTGGGTGCAACCAAGAAAGACTTCGATGCAACTATCGGCATTCATCCTTCAGCTGCCGAAGAGTTTTTCACTCTGCGATAAATGGTAAGTAGCCGTCATGAACGGCGTACACCAGCACGGATGAAACTCTTTCGCCCACTTCCTGTTTTCAAGTCCGACACCAGGTGCAAAGAGCGTACAACAAAGGAATAAAAACCTCATTTCTATAACACCTAGGGCGTGTTTTCAAATCCTCGGAGGGCGAAGCATTTGGATATAAAGAATTGGGTTTTACCGATGAGTTATCCCCCAAATGCTTCGCCCCTACCCAAAATTTAACATCCAAGACATCGATTTCAAATCTCCTAAATTTATTCAAGGGGATTAAAACTTCAAACTCAAAACTTTCACAGCAAGCCTGCTGACTCGTAAAGACGCCGGATAACTGCCAAAATCCTAGCGCCATACTGCAAGTCTGCTGACCAGCGCCCGCTCAGCTGATCCACTAAAGGAGCAACACCACGAGTGACAAAGCGAAATCGGGGACTTACCTGTTCTTGCACCAAAGGTTCCAAGCTGGCGTAGGCTTTTAGTTGTTGGATATGGGCACGAACACCGAGTCGAGCACTGGGGAAAGTTGCTCCCTCCGCATCGCCCCCAACGCCTCCCAAGCCACCAAAGTTATTCTGACTAGGCTTAAGATCGCTACCAAAGCGTAGGTAGTTCGTTTCTACACAAGCTTGACAGAAGGCAATGTCATAGTTTACTCCCTCGATTGTTGCCTCTTCCCGGTAGAGCTTGGGTAAGTCGGGGAACTGGGTAAGGGCGTTCTCGTTATTGGCCTTGAGGAACATCATTAACTGCACTTCAGAAGTATTGCCATGTCCCATAATCCGGTCAATCTGACCGGCGCAGATCGGCAAAATTGAGCGCAAAATCACGGTGCGCGTTGCATTATCCCAACTGACGGAGATGTTATAGTCTCGCAGTTCAATCGCTTGGACATACACTACACCCCGGTATTGAACGCGGCGAACATTAGGGACAGTTGTCAAATCGATTCCCAGCCGATCCACTAAGTCAATGGGG
>DATNQP010000297.1:0-6329 GCA_036703965.1 Leptolyngbyaceae cyanobacterium | reverse complement strand
CTAATCCCAGGGAAGCTTGATGCAAATCCAGCAGCGCTTTGATAAACAGGGCGTAATCTTCAGATTGCGCCAGCACCGAGGGGGAGCCATCGTAGTTGAGTCGGTGGAAGCGCCCCTGTACCCATTGATTATCCAGGATGAAGTTGGCAGCTCTGGTTGCCAGTTCCCAGTATTCTGGCTGATTTAAAACACTATAAGCCCGCGCTAGACCGGAAATCATCAAGCTATTCCAGGCAACAATCATTTTCGTGTCTGTTACCGGGGGAATTCGTCCCGACCAGTTGCCAGTCTTTGCCTCGTGATTGTTCCGCGCTGGCGGGAAGGTTTCTAAGGCATCGGGTTTGGAGCCGTACCGAACCTCAAAAAGTTTGGCTAGAGCCGCTTGGGCGGTGTCACTTAACTGCTCCGAGTGACGACGCTGCAAGACATTGTGACCTTCAAAGTTGCCCTCGGCGGTAATTGTAAATTGCTGCTTAATCTCCGCTAACTCTGAGGGTGTTAGTAATTGTTCCAGTTCACTATAGCTCCAGACATAAAACGCTCCTTCCTCTGGTTCAGCAGCCGTGGGTTCAGTGAAGTTGTCGGCATCCTGGGCAGCATAAAAGAAACCTTGAGGGGAGGTCATCTCCCGCTTGAGCCATTGCACAGTTCCTGCGATCGCTCTTTTAAACGCGGCTTCTTGAATACCTGCACTCCATAAATTCGCTAAGTATTCAACAATCTGCCCGTTGTCATAGAGCATTTTTTCAAAGTGGGGTACCGTCCAGGTGGCGTCAACGGTGTAGCGATGAAAGCCACCGGCAACATGATCGTAAATACCACCCTTGGCTAGGTCTAATCCTCGCTGAGCTACAGCTTGGTAGGCGTCATATTCAGAGTCAAAATCAAATCGAGTACCCCGCAGTGCTAGCTCGGCATAGGGCATCATTGGGAAGCTAGGACCGTGATTTCCGGTACTCACGATCGCTGTATTCGTCTCGATGCCGCGCTCTAGCAAATCATCACTCAACTGCGCTGATTCCCCTAGCATCGCTGATTGCTGAAGATTAACTAAAATCTCTTCTTTAAACGTTTGGAGCTTGCTTTTTTCAACATCATAGAAACGTCGAATTGCTTGCAGCACTTGCAAAAATCCAGGACGTCCGTAGCGCGGATCGACGGGGAAATAAGTACCCCCGTAAAACGGTACTCGCTCATCAGGAGTCAGGAAAATATTGAGGGGCCAACCACCTTGACCCGTCATCATCTGCAACGCCTGCATGTAAATACTGTCAATATCCGGTCGTTCTTCCCGATCTACCTTAATCGGCAAGAAATTGTCGTTCATGTACTGGGCGATCGCTTCATCGGAAAACGCCTCTCCTTCCATGACGGTACACCAGTGGCAGCTAGAGTAACCAATCGAAAGGAAAATTGGCTTGTTGTTTGCCTGTGCCGTTAAGAGAGCTTCCTCACACCAAGGCCACCAATCGATAGGATTTTCAGCGTGCTTACGGAGATAAAGGCTTTGGGATTGGGCAAGACGGTTGCTCATGAGCGGTGATGATGATAACTGGGGAGACACACTTATGGATACCTGTTGTCAGTTTATCCTGGTGGATAGAAGGGTCATCTTGAGAAGGTATAAAGACAGCAGCGATTAGAAACGGTGATTGGAGGTGAAATCAACTCACCCACTTGTGAGCTTTACCTCTTGTAGTCTTCAATTCAACGTCAAATTCTCCCTGGCTTTTTCGTAGGCTAGCCTCTGCTGAGGGGTTGCCGAAAGTAGGCATTCGGCATGGACACGCTCCAAACCCTCAATATACTCTTGGTTCTTCCCTAAGACTGGGTTGACCCGACTGGAGGCAATCAGAGCTAGTTGTGCCCGTAGGGGCAATTGGCGGAAAGCTTCTAAGCGTTTTTCTAAAGAAGACATAGGAATCAAAAACAGCTCTCTTTAGAGGTAACAGGAATAGAATAAATACGCAATCAACTATCACATCCTTAAATTAAGCAACGTCCTAGTTCAGTACTCGTAGAATCTCAGCCTTTTTTAATCTCGTCGCTAACTGCTGTCATGATGCTTTCAGAACGCTTCACCAATGCCCTAACCTTTGCCACCCAATTGCACGCCGAGCAAACCCGCAAAGGAAGTGGAATTCCCTACATTGCTCACCTAATAGGGGTTGCCAGTATTGCCCTAGAATATGGAGCAAATGAAAATGAAGCGATCGCAGCCCTTCTTCACGATGCTATTGAAGACCAAGGCGGAGAAGCAACCCGCGAAGAAATTCGCCGCCGCTTTGGAGATACTGTGACAGAGATTGTCGATGGCTGCACCGATTCTGATCAAACACCCAAACCCCCTTGGCGTCAGCGTAAAGAAGCGTACATTGCACACATCCCTACAGCCTCAGCATCAGTACGTTTAGTCTCAGCTTCCGACAAACTGCACAATGTTCGCTCCATTCTCAAGGACTATCGCCTTTTAGGGGATGCTCTGTGGGACTGCTTCAAAGGCGGAAAGAACGGCACCCTCTGGTATTACCGTTCTCTAGTACAAGCCTTCCACACTGCTGAGTCAACACCCCTAGTTGACGAGTTGGAACGCACAGTGAGCGAACTTGAAGGCTTGGTAGGCATTCCTCTGAGTGACCAACAACTAAAAACAGGTGATTAGTCCCGACGCTCTTGATAATCTTCAGAAGATGTAGGGTCTAACTCCCAACGCAGGTCATCACGCTGTTCTAGAATGTCATTGGTTCTCAGAAATGCCCGGTCATCCATCTCCAGCCCAACCGATTTTTCCAAATCTTCAGTGACATTTTGATCAGGTGTGGGAGTCGTGCCGCCAACCGCTTCTTCGCCAACAACTTCTGCCTGATAACGATTGGCATCAATATCGCCTCCAGTCGTTGCAGCACTGCTTGCCACACCTTCTACTGATGTTTCGATCCTTTTGCCTATGCCCAAGTTGCGGTCTGTGATGCCGTGATAGGGAATTTCAATTTCTTCAAATTCTCTACTATTGTCCGGTGGGGATGCATTGGGCTTAGGTTCGTTAGCTTTCTCTTTTTCCATACCCATAGCTTTCCTATCCATTATTGACTACTTTTTTAGTAGGCGATCATTGAAAGCTTAACGTCTTGATAGTAAAGAGGTCTATCACTTTGGAGCGAAAACCATCTATCCCTTCTGAGTGAAGCGTAATTACCAGCGGAGGCAGGCAGACCTCTTGCATGAATCCAGAAGTGCCCCCTAAATCCCCCAAAATTGGGGGACTTTGAATTCTTGTTCCCCCCAAAATTGGGGGGCTAGGGGGGCGAGAGTTTGATTCGTGCAAGAAGTCTATTCTCCACATCCAGAGCGTGCGATCTGAAGAGCAGCGTTCGACTGAACTTCGACAGGCTCAGTTGCCGCGCGGACAGTGAGCGTTCGACTGAGCGCTCACGCCGAAGTCTTGTCGAACTGCACGCCGAAGTCAGCGCAAGCGCGATCGCCGTACAATCTCACTACTGCCTCCAGTACGCTACGTGAACGTACTCTTCTACCACCTACCCAATATAGGTTTGGCAAAATGGTTATGGTAGCGTTGTAAGTGCTGCTGACTCTGGGAATATGTCATACAGTGATTTCAAAACTATTGAACAAGCCGTTTCTACTCTCGAATTAACAGTCGAGGATATTCCTCATTTCTTTAGTCAGGTTGCACCCATTGAACCTTCTCAACGGCTTAAGGAAACGCTGGAGGAGACCTTAGATTTAGCGGCAAGTATTAGTACAGAAAAAGCTAGATCTGAATTAATTATTACTCCGATTTTATTGGAAATAAGACGTAATTTTCAGAATAAAATTGGTTATTTTTCGGGTAATACATTTAATGTTGACGAATCAAAAGGGTTAACGGGTGCTTGTGATTTTATCTTAAGTGCATCAAGCAATCAAACACTAGTTAGTGCTCCTGTCTTAACTTTGGTTAAAGCGAAAGATAATGATATTCGCATTGGGTTAGGACAATGTGTAGCTCAAATGGTTGGGGCTCAAATATTTAATGCTCGTAAGGGGCTGGAACAGCAAGTGGTGTATGGTGCAGTTTCAACGGGTACTAACTGGAAATTTATAATGTTAGAGAATCATGTTGTCAAAATTGATTTGACTGAATATTTCATTACCCAGTTGAATCAAATATTAGGTATTCTCGCTGAACCCTTTAGAATTTATTTTGAGGGAGCGATCGCGTAAATTGGCTTTGTTGTATATAGGCATCAGTGCGATCGCTCTTACCGTTCATCCTCTACATTCGTTGATGCGATCAGCTTTGTTAGTGCCAGAGGCGATCGCGCTATTGCCTCATGTCTGTCTCACGCTAGGGAGCATACAATCAAGTATGTTCCGTTTTTAGCTTACTGCGTTGGATTTGCTTGAATAGATGCATAGCGAATGAGACATTTATCATGACTCAGGCACAAACCAACCCAATGAGCTTTCAGGAGTTCCTGGAATGGTACCCAGAGGACGGCAAACGGTATGAGCTAATTGAAGGCGTCGTTGTAGAAATGCTTCCAACTGGTCCTCATGAAGATCTGAGCGGTTTTTTGGTTGCTGAGTTAAACTTTGAAATCCGAAAACAGCAACTCCCATACTCGATTCCCAGAACCTGCATTCTGAAACCCCTTGTACTAGGCTCAGGATATCAGCCAGACGTTATAGTTCTCAACCGAGAAGTCATTGCAGATGAACCTCTTTGGCCGACAGCATCCGTAATTCAAAATGGCAAAACGGCTCCTTTGGTCATGGAAGTAGTCAGTACTAACTGGCGGGATGACTATGGACATAAGTTTGTTGAATATGAAGCGATGGGAATTGCCGAGTACTGGATTGTGGATTATCGCGCCTTGGGTGCAGTTCGTCACATCGGCAAGCCTAAGCAACCCACGATTACAGTGTGTCAGCTAATTGAAGGGGAGTACCAGATGCAGCGCTTTATCGCAGGTCAGCGCTTGGAATCTAGCATTTTCCCTGAACTTGAGTTGACAACCGACGCCATTTTTCAAGCAGGATTGTAATTGTTAGAGTGACAATCCAAATGCGATCACTCAAGCTGGTGTTGGAGGCGATCGCTCACACCGTTCATCCTCCACATCCAGAGAGTGAGATCGCGCTATTACCTTGTGCCTGTCTCACGCTAGGGGGCATACAATAAGGGCAAGCATGTTACATGTTAGCGTAGCTAGAGTGATCAGGAGCCGGAAATGACGCTAACAGAATTACTTCCGATGGTTCGACAACTGTCCGCCCCCGATAAACTTAAGCTAATCCGCATCCTAGCGGAAGAGTTGGATACTAACGAGGATATTTCTCCTTTGGAACCGCATAAGGTCTACTATTTGCCAACTCCTTATGACTCATTTGGTGCAGGTGAGATATTGATGCAGGCAATGCAGTTGTCTGAGCGTGACGGTGAGTAAGTCTGATGCGCTTCAAGTACTCTACAACCGACTCATCTCAAAATGAGTTTGAGATACAACTGCAAGTGTCATCTAGATAATGGAAGGCTGGATGGTGCGATCACTCCTATCGTTCGTTCTCCACATTCAGAGTGTGCGATTACCCGCACGTTAAAATGTTGGTGAGCTAAAATAACCAAAAGCTCTATCTTAAGGATAATTTTTGGAGTGCTATGCCATCTAATCTAAGCTTAAACCAAATCCTAAATAAGAACTATGAAACCGATCACAAAAACCTTCTCTTAGACCAGTACAAAATGTATGTAGAGATGCATGACAGGATTAGCGCAAGAAGGAATCAAGTAAATAGCTTTTTTATTTCCCTTCTATCTGGATTGCTAGCTATCTTTTCTATAGCTAGCAACCAGGCACAAACGCTTAATTTCCCTATGGTTGGGCTAGTAGTAGGTTTTTTAGGTTCCATCTTATGTATCTTATGGAATTTTAATATTCGGGCATATAGAAGATTGGTTGAGCGTAAAATCCAGGTAATTTTAGAAATGGAAGAGTTTTTGCCATTTTATTGTTACAACAAAGAAAGTTTTTTAAGGGAACAGGATTTAACCGGAAGGACTTATTTAAGACCTACAAGTATTGAACAGTATGTTTCAGTTATTTTTGGGATTGTTTACATAGCCTTGATGTTTTATTCATTGTTTGGTCTAAAATAAACCTATCTTACTTTTCTTAGTATAAGAATGTTTACACACAAAAAATGGCAGAAGAATTAGTTCCGCAACTTATTAATATTTTAAAGAGCTGGGCTAAAAAGCACAATACTAAGCAATTTAGTAACTTTTATCTTTTTGGTAGTCTCATTAATGAAAATGGCAATCAATT
>DATNQP010000296.1:0-18383 GCA_036703965.1 Leptolyngbyaceae cyanobacterium | reverse complement strand
TTCAAATTCAGGGCGTTATCCTGCTCGACTTTGCGACATTCCTCTTCGCCCTAGTGACGCTGCTCTTGGTTCGGTTCCCCAAACCTCAACCTGAAACCACACAAGCCAGCAACGTTGGGAAAGGTTCGCTACTACGTGAGGCTGCCTACGGTTGGACTTACATCGTGGCTCGTCCTGGACTACTAGGGCTGCTGATATTCTTGGCCACCAGCAACTTCCTCGTGGGTATCGTTGAGGTGCTAGCCACGCCACTGGTACTGTCCTTTGCCTCAGCTGCTGTACTCGGCACTCTGCTGTCTATCGGAGGCAGCGGCATGCTCGTCGGTAGTGTGGTGATGAGTACATGGGGAGGACCACAGCGCCTCATCAAAAGGGTGTTTGGCTTCATGCTACTCAACGGACTGAGCATTCTCCTCGCCGGAGTGCGACCCTCCGCCCCGCTTTTCGCCGTCGCCGCCTTCCTCTTCTTTGTCGGTCTGCCAATCATCAACGGCTCCATCCAAGTCATTTACCAAAGAAAAGTCGCACCCGATGTGCAAGGAAGAGTCTTCGCCTTAATGAGAACGATCTCCTGGTCATCCCTACCGCTGGCTTATCTCGTCGCCGGACCGCTAGCTGACCGGGTCTTCGAGCCCCTCATGACCACTGGTGGACTCCTAGCAGGAAGCATTGGACAGCTCATCGGCGTTGGACCAGGACGCGGCATTAGCCTGATGTTCATCACATTGGGAGCGCTCACCATGCTGCTAACGGTTGTCGCCTACCAGTACCCGCGCCTGCGACTGCTAGAAGAGGAACTACCGGATGCAATCGCCGATGCCGCTGCTGCCAGAGCTGAACACCAAGGGCAAGACCCTGCTAAAGCTAACTTTACCAGAACTCAAGTCAAGGAGTAGACCCAATGAATCATAGACATACCCTTGATTTTGGTGCTTTAAGAAAAACCCTGTTGATGATAAGTGTGGGCGAAAATACTAACTACAGATTTTGCTGAATTCCTGACCTACTAAGTATGAAAAACTAAGCACCCCTTTATTGGTAGGAAAAATGACAAATTCAATGAATTTAAAAGGTAGACATCCTTTTTTTAATTCAAATTCATTGCCCAACTTTTGGCAGTTGCTGTATAAGCAGATCCCACTCAACAGGCTCTTGAATGTCCTTAAAAGGTTTTTGCAACACAATCGAGAAACCTATGCAACTTCCGATGTTTAGCAAAGTCAACAAGCGTACTCCGTGGATCATAGGACTAGTAGCAACTGGGATATTGGGAACTGCTACTGCTATAACCTTTGGATGGCAGTGACAACCCTGTCGGTAAGGAAGTGCTAATCAACAACTTGTCATTTCAGGTGATTGGGGTGATGCAAGTTAAAGGTTCCTTGGCAGGAGACAATCCCGATGAGTTCGCTTATGTGCCCATCACCACAATGGCTAACCAGATAGCTGGATGCAAGTCTGCCATAGGCATCCCCATCGACTATATCCAGGTTTCTGCTCGGGATAAGTCGAGCATCTGAGCGGCGGCGTTTCAGATTAACAACGTGCTGACACGACTACACGGTAAGAAAGACTTTACCGTCGTAGCTAGTAAGTCTTTTCAAGATCTCCTCGGTCAAATTACGGATGCTATGAGTCTGTTGTTGGTTGCGATCGCGATCGCTGTCGGGGTCTCTGGGAGCATCGGTCTAATATTTGGCGTTGTCCCAGCCCGTCGTGCCGCTCAACTCGATCCGATTGTCGCGCTCAGAAGTGCTTAGTTACTAGACCTCTTGCATAAATGCGAAATCCAACCTCTCAATGTATTGATTTAGCGTTGAAAAAATGGACTTTTGCAAGAGAGCTACTCTTTCAGAGTCGCTTCGCTAACGCAGCAGCGCAACGCTCTCGCAAACCTTGCACTTGGCAGCCGTCGGCGCAGAACTCACACGCTCGGCAAACGCTGGGTTTGGATGTTTTAAAGGTTTCAATGTCGCTCTAAATAACTAAAGCCACCCTACAAACAGGATGGCTAGCGAGATAACGTCAAACGGGTATTTACATTAAGTGAAAGTTGGGATTGCTAGGGGTTGCGCTTAGGAGAACATAGCGCGTTTAAGAGTTGTTCGGGAATGTCCTCGTAATGCTCCAACAGGAAGTCCATCAAGGCGAGATGGCGCATATCGGCAGGTTGCGGACGGCGATAGTTTTTACCCCTTCTAAACCAGCGTTGGACGGTAGACCTGGAACGGGAACAGAAAATCGACCGCTACGGCAAGACAAGTACAAAAGGGAATTTGAGGGTACCGCAAAAGATCATCCGACTGAAAAAGCAACAAGTTACTTTAGAGGGGAACTTTCAGCAGGGAGCGCTGTAGATTGCTGATATAGTTCATCCTCAAGAGCCGCTTTAACTTTTTGGGAGTAATCCTCTCGTAAACCAGCAATCCGGATAACCTTCCAGGGCTTAACCTCTTCCCCCTGCTCTTCGAGTTTTGCACTCGCCCACTTAATTCGTCGAATCTGATAGTCCTCTATCGATTCGGTCACTGATTCCAAGTAAGCTTTTGTCAGAGGCATTTGAGCCAGGTGCTGTTCGAGCAGCGCCTGCAAATCCAGAGTTTTCCCAATCCTTCCAATCGTCAGTTTAATGGGCTTTTGGGCATTGACGAGTAGCTGCACAACATCCTGGACTTGAGCGAGAACGAGCTTATCTCTTTGTTGCCAATCCACCCTGTGATTGGCAGAAACAGGCACCCTCAATGTCGGCGAATTTTGATTGAGCCACTCTGTGTCATTCTTATACAACCATGCATAGGTAGCTGGAGCCATTTGCCTGAGAGTTGTCTTCGACGCCTCTGGATGCTCAAGTTGTAGAGTCAACCATCTTTCCCGATGTCTGGTTTGGCTCTCACCAGCAGAATTGACATCACCCTCTGGCTGTTCCTGAAACTGCACTAGCTCGTTATCGTGGGAAGATTGCCAAGAGGTATCGAGCTTCAGCCGTAAGGCATAGCGATTGACTGTTCTGGTAGCAACCTTGAGTTGTCTTGCCGTTGCTCGAAGACCCAACCGTTGAACCTCTACGAGTTCCCTAAGCTTGTGTTCCCAAACAGTACCGTATGCTTTAATTTTGCCGATTCGGTATTGATGATCTTCGGTTTCATCGGGTCCTGTTCGGCAATAAATCATTCCACACAAACACCGAAAAGTACCTACAGGTTTTTTGGTATCACAGCATCGACTGATAGCCAAGTTGGTCACAACTGGTTTGAGATAATGGTCGGCGGCAGCATTCAGACAAAGCCAAGGAGCATCACCGAAGGGTTTGTAATCGTAATCTATGTTGAAGAATTCTTCGGTAGAGCCTGCGAGGAACCTCATCATCAGTAGGTGTCTAACAGGATGAAATGATTTTCGATGCTTTCTGGCGATGCCAAATACCCAGTTGTGTTCCTCCTCGTAATCCACCATTGAGTCGAGGGCTTCAAGCATTTCACGCCCGTAAAAAAACACAAAATTATCAAGAAGCCTCTTTTGGTGAACTCGACCTGTTGCAGTCGCTAAACCTTTCTCAATCAACAGCGCTATATACCGTCGGCGAAACCAATCTGGCTCCTTAGCAGAGAGTTTGCTATTCATTAACCACAAGATATCTTGAGCCAGCAGCCGGAATTTCTCTAAAGTCTCCTTACTGTATATTTGCTGGTTGGGAGTAATCAGGCAATTTTCTGGGCTTGCAGCCTGATATTCATGCTGGTTGAAGCCTTGTATGGGAACTATGCTATCTGGCAACGTCACAGCATGGACTGGGCAAACCAGCACCCCAGGCGTTTGATGTAGTCGGTGCCAGTAGGCTTCCCCGTACTTTTGCAAATCTTCTTTTAGACAATTGGGGCAAAACCGGAAATACCTCGGCATGGTAACGGAACTTGCCATAATTCCAGCTCTAGTGTGAATATCACCGCCACACTCTGCCTTCATTGACTCTTTCACCTGACTAGCTCGGTTTGGAGGCAGAAAAACACTGTAAAAGGGGTACAACGTGTATTTGTAAATCAGCTCTTCTGCCGTATAGTGGGGAAAAGGTTGTAAGTTCTCGCTTAAAGAATTGAGGTTAGAAGGCAAGTCAGCCGTAGCTACAGTACTGGTTGAGCTAAATAATTCTCGGAGCGTTACTTTCGGACTCGTGTTACCGCTTCTAATGTGGTAGCGTGCAAGGACACTGTATAAAATTTCATCAGGATACGGCTTTGGGAAAAAGCTAACCATAAGTTTCTCAGGCAAAGCCGCTTTCAATATAAGCCCTTGCCTGTTCCGGCTGGAGCGGCACAATTCGTCGATGGCGATCGCTGCTTCACCTTCCTTAACTCTCAAACTCCAGCTCTAGTTTGAGAATTCGCTCCCCTCGACTGGGAGTGGCGTACCTTGGCGTTTTTCATATTGCCGTCTCTATTTTCACCACCGCTTACCTGTGTTGATGCTGGTGTGATAGACTTACCCATTGCCTTGCTGATTAACTCAACTATCGCCTGAGTTCTCAGTTCAAAGAAAGCCTCGAAATCATCATTCCAAAGGGTAGCAGGCTCTATTAAATGCGACCTTAAAATCTCATTGAGTCGCTGTCTTGATATGCCTTGCTGTTCCAACTTGGATAAATAAAAACTTGGTGCTTTCCCCCCAATAAAACGATTCGTTGCTTCACTTAAGGGTGTTCTGTTAATTAGACAGTTATACTTCTGCGTTGCTATACCTTGCTTTTGACACCAAGCCACAGGAAAAACGTGGTGCGATTCAATCGCGTCGTCAAAAACCTTGACATCCGACAGCGCTTCGCCCGATAAAAAGTCAATGGCTCCGTTGCGCCGTAATAGTGCATTTAAGCCTTTATATACCGCCCCATGTCGGCGACAAACAGACAGCAAGCGGTGAGGTGCGAAACTGGCTAACTCGAAAGTGCTCGCCTTAGCTCCCCCATGCAACCACTCTGGAACTTCCAGCATATCCCTAGCCGTCCTTGAGGAATTCCAGCCCGTGTACATCTCCCCGAAGATGCCGCACCACCACCACTGTTCCAGCTTAGAGCGCCTGAGTTCGTGAGGAAATCCGATGATACTGAGTATGGCTGCCAATCCTACCAGTTGGACAGGATAGGCAATGTCTTCACTAGATAAAATCTTCTGTCCGTGCAAAAACCGTGCTGCTTCCTCGTATCCTGAAGCTGTCATCGCAGAAAATCTCTGGTACTCTTCGAGCGACAAGCTTAAAACTTCGTTGCGACGACAAGCGACACCAGGAGGTTTGGAAATTTGTGGATTGGATTTGAGGGCTTCCATCCGACGATGATAGGTAGCCACCAGGGTAACGGCTTGTAGCCAATCGGTATTTTTGACTCCTTGTAAAACGCTGAATTTGTGCAGGCGTTGACTTGTAGCTTCAAAATCATCTCGTAAGGAAAAATCTTCACTGGCGAAAAAGGCAGTGGTTAGGTCAAAGAAGTTTAATTCACTAGAAATCGTGTTGATTTTTTCAAAGACTCGGCAAACGGCAAGTTTGGAGAGTTCCGGTCTAAGTTGGATGATGGGAATTTGGTAATGCTCGAACTTTTTGATAATCTCTGACTCAAAGCGGTCAATCAGTTCCAGTTTGGCAGCATCGTAGTGCCAGTACTTGGAGTAAGCGGCTCTCCAACCGGCGTAGTGGAACACTTTTTCCACGGGGAACATCAGTGTTTCGTACTCTTTTTGGGGTGTGGAGCAGTCCAGGGAGCCGTTAACACCAAAACCGCTTTTGATGCGGGAGGCAGGTAAGCTAATGATGGCTTCTTCTCGTTCTACAAACGGGTCTAGCGCTTTTTCGATATCAATGTAGTACCAGCGCTCTTGAATTTTTTGGCTTTTCTTTTCTTTTATCCAGACGGGCTGACCGGAGAACAGTGCCATAAATAAGGCGGTAGAGCGTTGCTGTCCATCGAGGATGAGTTTGGAGGGTGAGGGGATTTTTTTAAGGGTTACGCCTTCGATTAAACGGGGTTTGAATTTGACGTCGGAGTTGCCCAATAACAGTAATAAAACGGCTCCCACAGGCCATGCTAAGGAGACACTGGCGATGAGTTCTTTAACTTGCTCGTCGGGCCAGCAGAAGCTGCGTTGCAGGTCGGGGAGTTGAATTTTCCCTTGCTGGATGTGAAGTAAGAAATCGGGTAAGGCTTCTTTGGTGATGTCGAAGGTAGAGATGGAGTTCATTCAATCCGCCGTGCGAGATCTTCTATTGAACGCACAGTAATTTGATACATTTGTACCCGTCAAGATAAACTCTCTCAAGTTTTGTCAATTTGCAAAAACTGACCTTTTAGCGCTCCTGTCTCCTGGTTTGCCAGCGCTCCAGCATGGGGTAAACCTGTTCGGCATTTTCTAGCAGGACATCAGCCACCGCCATGATTCTCTGGTAGGCTAAACCAGCTTCGCGACGGCTGGCTTGTCCACCAAGCCAGTGGTAAGTGGTCGATTTGGAAAGACAGCAGATGTGAGCTAATTGTTCATACCCTAATCCCCAACGGTAGCTGAAGTCTTGGGGGGAGATAAACATCTGATTGTGCAGCTCTAGGACTTGTTGACGTGTCGGTTCAGAAGACATGATGACCTCTGACTCAAACGACAGATGATTGATTGAGCCGTTCGATATCCTCCTCGAAGGCGAAATCGTAGCTGGTGATATGGCGGGAGGGACTTTGCTCGTCGAGTAAAACCAGGTAATGCAGCCCAGTCGCCATACAACTGGCAGAGTGGGTGTAGATGACGCCGAGGATGCGACCAAAGTCTGGATGAGGAACTTGACGCCAGCGTACCAAATCACCGAGCTGAAACTGCTGCTGAGGTAGGGTTTCGGGAATGTCCTCTGGTAAGGCAAAGGGTGGTATCTGGGGTGGCGGGTAAGACATAGTAGTTTCCAGATGTTGAGTGAAGCTAAATCACCTAATGTTATTTATATATCACAAAATGTTATTCGTACTCTGTAGACTCACTCACTTTACTCTCTGACGATTGTGCAGTGAGTCAAAACGATCGACTAAGTATCAAACAGCGCTTTGGGAAAGCGATAAGACGGAGACGGCGAGAACTGGATTTATCTCAAGAGGAGCTAGCCGAACGGGCTGAGCTTCACCGTACCTATATTTCCAATATTGAGAGAGGGGAACTGAACCCTTCGCTAGAAACTATGGAAAAGTTGGTCAAAGCGCTGGACATAACTGTTTCTGCTCTGTTTGCGAATTACGGCATTGAGGTAGAGAGTGAACCAGAGAGCCGCTCTTGATTATTTAGGTGCTTGGGCGCAAGCTAATCCCCAAGCAGAGGATGAACTGGCCTTGGTTTTCATCTGGCGTAGTTGAATTTGCTGAACGTTTACGCCGATTTTGCTTGCCCAGTGATGCACCAGCGATCGCAAATTATCAGTATCCTGACAAGTTGCCTCAGATGTGCATCTCATACTCACTGGAGTTTGGGCGCGATCGCCAATTGAAAGCAGAAAGGCTTTGGCGGCACTCTCCTGGCGGACAGAAGTTAAAAGTGATTTCAAGTATCGTGATTGCGAATTCTCTGCCAACGATACTCATCCGGGATGTAGTAGCGCACCATCCGGTCTTTGCGTCCCGTCGCTATGGCATCCTTATGGTCAGCCTCAATCACCTCATGGGCAGTCTCTTCATCCCCAAACTCCTCGACATGACGGGCAAACTCATCATCAAACACATCCGAGAGGCGCTTGTAGAACACCAGGGGCAGAATGAAATCCTTGAACTTCGGCGCGTCAGTCATGCCGCGAATCGTACACGCCGCATCCCACAGCCAAGTCTCCATCGCCGACACTTCCAGCTTCTCATCCTCTGGTGCCGGGAATTTCAGTTCAGTTTGCTCGGCTGTTTTGATGGATTTAGTGGGCTGCTGCTTGCTGCGACGTGGCACTATCTGTGAGTGCCTCTTGAGAAAGGGAGTTGACCGGATACCATTCTAAGCTAGCGATCGCCCCTAAAGGCAGTGCACTAGCCAACATAACACTGCTCCTTTCTTGAGCGCGATCGCTTTGCTTGATTGGCTACTCCCTTAGTGTTCCCCCTAAGCAAGGCGAAAATCACATCCAACATTTCTGGCAGTGTTACTTGACTTTATCTTCAGAATATGCATATCCGTCGCAAGTTAAAGCCTAGTAGTTAAGAGGTCGATCGCTCAAGTCGAAACAGAGGTTGAGCAGCAGATATAAATTTAGTCAATTGGTGGTAGGTGACGCGATCGCTCATTAATGCAAGCAAGTTTGTTTATTCGGTTTTCCTGAAAGTTAAATTCGTAATAACCGAACCTCCTGTGGGGATAGGTTCGCTTTCATAGTCGGTCAAGACAACAAAGTTGACACTCATCGACATTCCGTGAAGGGCTTGCACAGAAACTCTGAGTGACGCTCAACGCTTATCCGCATCTAATCTTGAAACAGTTCTAGGAAGTCAAAAATGTAGCCTATCCCTTTAAACTGCTCAACGCCTATCGGCATCTAATCTTGAAACAGTAATGCATGCCATTAATGGCGCTTCTTCTGGGTAGTCTGCTCAACGCCTATCGGCATCTAATCTTGAAACAGGTTCCATGTCTCCACTCTCTTCGCCGATTTTTTCTCCTGCTCAACGCCTATCGGCATCTAATCTTGAAACAGTTGGACTTTTGATTTCCGGTCGGCTTTGGGTGCAAATCTGCTCAACGCCTATCGGCATCTAATCTTGAAACAGCCTAGATCAGCGGCGTTCAGTGCCGTGTTGATGTCTGCTCAACGCCTATCGGCATCTAATCTTGAAACAGACAACCTGCCAGCAACCTTGGCTTTGGCTTCAATCTGCTCAACGCCTATCGGCATCTAATCTTGAAACAGTACTCTATTCTCTGGACGCCTCGACCGGGAACGAATATCTGCTCAACGCCTATCGGCATCTAATCTTGAAACAGAAGACATGAGTTGTTGTGGTGTGCCTGCACCGTGTCCTGCTCAACGCCTATCGGCATCTAATCTTGAAACAGGGCGGTCGCTAGACCCCTTAATTCCAATGAACTCTCAGACAATTTTACAAGCACCTGTTGAAAATATGCAATGAAGTTGTCTAATGAAATGAGTTAGACTTACCCATCTAGGCTTAGAAAGCCCTATTTGTGTAGTTTCTGAGCTTTTGCAAGCATCTCCAAGTGACCTAAAAACGCTAAATCCATTAGCCACCAAGGATTTGAGGCTTTTAATCCGCTTTCACTGACTCAACAAGCAGAGATACTTGTCAAAAATATGACATCTTGCAAAGTTATTCAAGCCGCTTGAATCACAGTCCACGCTAACTCAGATGGCTGCCAAGCCTGAGACTCTTGAAGCACATAACGCTGCCAGCACGTTGCCTGTGACCCAACATGATCAACCCAGTAGGGCAGAGTCAGCCAACCATCTTCATCCCGAACTAGCCACCGTAGCGGCTCCCCGGTATGGTTTTCAGTTAAAACGGTAACAGCATTAACCAAATCCCGGCTTTCACCCAAGCACAATCCACCAAACCGATTGATAGAAGCTCGGTCGATAAATGCTTCCTGCAAACGTCTTGGTAAAGTTGGCGTTGCTTTATCCGTGCCTGCCCTTACCCAAACCACAAACTCAATATTTGTCAGTAACTCCTGGTAGTCAGGTCGAGCATTGGCAGAGTGGTGGATATCCCTTATCTTGACTCTGCGAAACGTCCGAATCACAGTAGATTTTGCTGGTTCAGAGACTGTGTACGCAAACAATAAAGTTCTTTACTGACAAAGCCCGAAACTCCCATTCTCTCGTTCCAGTTTAGAAAATAAAGTTCTTTACTGGAATGAGCTGCCTCCATCGTCTATGCCAAGGCGCAAACAATAAAGTTCTTTACTGTCACACTGGTATAAATACTTATTGGAAGTGCGGCGAGTATGATCGCCCAAAAAGTCAAAGTCAACCCGAGCCTAAAAGTAGCCAGCAACTTTCCTCCAATCTGGACGCACCCATCCAACAATACGCACCACCTCCTCCAAGGCGGATACTGATAGTCTCGCTTCAAGCTGCTCAAAGATAGGTGAACAGCTAGCCAGGATATGTACAAAGTCGTCTAGATTTTGTGAACCTAGTTCCTGTAGGGCTTTGGAGAAATGCTGCTGCCGAGCGAGAGCTATGGCTAGGAAACCCAATGCCCATCTTCGTTTCTCTTCTTCTTCAATTGCCTGTATTGCCTGCTTGGCATCTTTAAAGTGTTCAGCCTGAGTAAGTCCTCTAGCCAATATCATGAGGGCTTCGTCTCGCTCCCTAAAATACTCCATGCTCTTTATGATTCTCCTCGACTCGGTAAAACGCCCAACTTGAGCATTGACTATGGCAAGCTCTTTTAGGGTAGATTCTCGATATCTGGGTTCTTCATCCCATGCAGCATTCTCTGCTGCTGCGAAAAATTCGTTCGCTTCAGTATGCTCTCCAGCTTGAATCAATGCCTCGGCTAGAGACAAGAATATACCTGCTCGCTCAATACCACTACTGATAGTTCCAGCCACTTTCCCTGCTTCTATGAAGTATTCACGTTGAGCTGATGCGATCGCTAGTTCTTTCAGAGTCCAAGCTCGTTGTTCTGCATCGGCGATCGCTTGCGCCATTTCCTCAGCTTCTACGAAATGCTTAATCTGGGTTAACGCTGTAACCAAGGCTCGTAGTGCCCATGCTTTCCATGTAGAATCTTCGATGGATTCTGCAACTTCCCTAGCTTCTGCAAGAATTGATTTCGCATTTACTCTGTCTCCGGCACGTACTAAGGCTATAGCGATTGAACCTAGAGCGTCTACCCGCTTCCAGTCAGCCTTAGGAATCGCTCGTGCAATTCTCTGAGCCTCTAGAAATTGTTCGGAGTCAGCTAAGGCTTTGGCTAACTCGGATAGTGCCCACGTTCGCTTCCAGTTACCGTCTTGAATAGCTAACGCCACTCGTTCTGCTTCGGCGAAGTATCCAACCTTAGTAAGTGCTTTGGATAGCTCTTCTAATACCCAATCCCGATGTCCCAGAACTAAATCTTGATGTCTATTATCTTTGACTACATCTGCCAAATCTTCAATGTCCGCAAAAATCTCTATGGCTTCTGCTTTACATCCGTTCTGAGCTAGTGAGATGGCGATCGCTTTCAGTGCCCATGCTCGCTCCAATGGGTCGCCAATAGCCCGCGCAAAATTTTCAGACTCTAACAAGCAATCGTGTTGGGCTAGTTCTGAGGCTAGAGTTCTTAGTGTAGATGTCCGGCTTGTATCGTTTTTGATTGCCTTTGCTGCTGCTAGGGCTTCTTGAAAAACCTTTTCCGCTATCGTTTTGTAGCCAGCTTTTACCAGTGTCATTGCTGTAGCTGCCAGGGCAAAGACTGGTTTTTCGGCATCTTCAATTACTGGGGCGATCGCACCTGCTTCCTTAAAAAACTGGGTTGCTGCTGTCGGATTACCAGTTCTGGCGTGGACTAGGGCTAAAACCCTCAGCGTAAATGCCCGTCCACCATTATTTTGCATCATGTCAGAAATCCTCTCAGCTTCAGTGAACTGCTCCTCTTGAGCTAATTCTGCTGATAAAGTTGATAAAGCTTTTTCCCTCGCCCAATCAACCTCAATCGTCAGAGCAACCCTTTCAGCTTCTGTGTACTGCTTGGATTGAACGAGCGCTTCGGCTAAGGCTTGCAGGGCTTCTCCCTGCTGAAAGTCGTAATCAATGAAACGTGCTAAGGTTTCCGCTTCGGTAAATACAGCTTTTGCTTTGGTTTCCAATCCAGCTTTCACGAGAGCTGTACCCAGTTCACTCAATGCTTCAACGCGCCTCTGAGGATTGTTAATAATCTGGGCAACGGCTTCTGCTGCATCAAGATTCATTGCTTCTATATGTGCGCCAGCAATCGCCTTGAGTAACCATGCCTGTTCATGGTCATCTGGCAAGGACAGTGCTTGTTCTTGAGATTCTGAAAATAGTGTTTTTGATTTTTCTGGCTGGTTGGCTTGGGCTAAGGATGCACCTAATGTTGCTAGACTCCAAGCTTGCCACTTGCGGTCTTCTATGGCGCGTGCAGTTTCTTCGGCTTCTAGAAAATAACCTGCAAGAGCCAAGGGAACAACCAGTTCTTTTAGTGCCAAAGCTTGCTGACTTTTATTGTCAATCTGGAATACAAGCTGTCTCGCCTCAGCAAATATTGTCTCTGCTGCCTCCTTTCCTTCCACCTGAGCCAGAGCATGGGTGACTGCTCCCAGTGCTGCAACTCGTGCTTTGAGTTCCTCAATAGAGTAAGCCGTTTCTTGAAGTTCGTGCAGTAGTGAAGGGCAAGGCTGACCTCTTTGGCAGAAGAGTTTATAAAGGATAAATAGACCCCAAAAACGCTTCTGAGCATTAGTCCGTAGGCGAACTTGGTTGAATGCTTCAGTTTCTCGTCCTAGCCAAACTAGCGTTCTCAAATCAATATCGTCATATCGATGGATTCGTTGATACACTACCTGGCTTGCGGTGTGAAGCTGGATAAGTACGATCAGTTGGGGTAACTTCAGCGGATCGGAGAAGCTATTAATTGCTAATTCCAAGTCCACGGCATAGGAAGCATCGCCGTTGCAGTTGATAAATTTAGCCTCCATCCACGTTGGTGAGGTGGTCAGAAGTGCATACAGTTCATCTTTACGCTCAGACTCTAGTAGATGGTACGCCAGATGATTGTAGGCTTAGCTATCTAGATGATGCCAATTCACTGCATTTAACGGCTGAGCTTTTTGCCAGTAGTAATCTGTGATGCGCTGGTGAGATTCTAGAGCTGGAAGGTAGTAGGGATTATGTCGAGTATTTTTTCCAAGCGTAAGCGATCGCTTCCTGAGAAAGTCAACCACTGATTGATGATAGAGCCGATACTGGTTCCCTTCCTCTTGCTGTTTTGTTGTTGGTTCGACTTCTTCGAGGAATTGCCCCAGGTCAGTGAGACACTGCCAGACGAGGGACTCAGATTGCTTGGTGAAGGCTTGCAGTTGATTCAGATTGAGACTGCTACGTGCTACAGATAGAATTCCCATGAATGGCGCGTAAGTTTCATACCAATCTTTTTTGCCCAGTTCAACGACTCGTTCCAGGGATTGGTAGTACAAGCCATCCAGTCCTTCTGGCAATCCTTTCAGATCGCAGAGTGATCGCTGACCTTTGGCGATCGCATTTAATAGAAAACTGACATACAGGAAATTGCCTTCTGATTTTTCAGCGATCTGTTCGATGAGTTCTTTTGGCTGTTGAGGCTTTAAATCAGCGACAAGGACTGATAGCGGCTCATCCTGAACGAACCATTTCTCTATGTATTCCCTAACGTCATGCTGATTCAGTTGATTGAAGTCTGAAGCCGAGAGGTAAAGCTCTTCTATGTCTAGAAACTTGTTTTCAATTCGTGCTTCTTTCCGGCTAGTCAGAATGAATCGAATTTGAGGGGGGAGATTCTCCAGTTTTGAGAGCAGATCGACAATAGTTGGTTTTCCTTCATGGGTTAGTGCTTCGTCCAACGCATCGACGAGAATGGTAATTGGCTGGTTGAAGCCGTTTTGGTAGATGTACTGGAGTGGGTTCAAAACCAGTAGATTGAATCCCTCTTGAGCGGTCATCACTCCTGAAACATCCAGGTTATTGATTACCACGTTCTGAACGGTGCTGTCTGTAACCGTTCCTAGATTTTGAGTTGCCTGAATATTGACGTGTTTTGTGTCGATATTGGCTAGGGCAATTGCATAGTCTTGAATCTCGGCAAGTTGTAGTGCAACTGATTTGCAAAAGTTTCTGGGATCGACTGAGGTGCTGTCGCGAGCAGAGCAGATGTGAATGGCAGTCAGGAAACTGGGTAACAAATCCGGATGCAGGGACTCTTGGCTTTGGGAGAATTGAGTGAGGCGTTGAGCGATCGCTGTCTTGCCACTTCCGGGTTCACCAGTCAGGAGGAAGTAGCGAGAACCTTTGGAATTGGATAGCCAATCATAAATTTTTTGGAATACCCACTCTCGACCTGTGAAGTTAGAGGTGCAATCACTCACGTACTTAGTGAAGTTTCAGTAATGTCATAATCAGCTTCTTCATCGGTAAGTAGGCTGATTCAAGAGCTTGAATAGCTATATCGTTGTTTTCCTATTTCTTGGCTTTGCAGAGCAGCAGCAACAGAAACCCGAAGTGGACAGAGATGGTGATATGCTTCCTACATAAGGCTTTCTAAATTTTGCTTCCTTTGCTATCACAAGCTCTAGTTTTCACCTAAGCCCATTGTCTGCATACCTTCTGAGCTGTTGTCGAGACGGCTAATATTGCTTTGGTTGTACCTAGAGATGTGATTACAGGAGCGAAACTCGGTATAGTTCGCAAAAAATCTTTACGTTCTAAATAAATAAGTGTCTGTAGAACTTTATGCCAAGAGTCAAAGCTGATCGAGGTTGGATCTAGGCAAGCATAAAGTGTTGCTAGTGTAGAAGCTCGATAGGAATCATTCTGGATTTTGTGAGCTATAGCGAACGCTTTATCAAGTAATTCCTCTGACAAGTAGGGTGCTAAAGTTTTGAAGATGGAAGCATTAATATACTCGTACTTGATGTTCTGAACACTTATCAATGCTTCCTCAACTAAGTCTGGTAGGTAAGGTATTAATTTGCTTAAAGCAAAGGTTCTTTCACCTTGGGCATTCGGCAGCTTACGGGCTGTGGTTAAAGCTTTTTCTAACATATTCGGCAAATAGGGAACTAGTTTACTTAAACTTGAAACTTTAGTAGAGCCATCATAATCTTGAAGGCTATTAACGGCTGACAAGGCTTCTATCTGTAAATTAGGATCGTAAGAAAGGAGATCTACAAGTATTAGCGCTTTTTGTCTGTTGTAACTACTTGGCAAACTACGCACTACAGCTAGTACTTCCTCTAAGTGTTGCCGGACTTGATTTTGCTCTGAGAACTTGAAGAATTTAGAAACTGCTTTAAGTATAACGTTTGAAGCTCCTCTATCCTCTTCCGCTCTTGCAGTCCAGAAAGGAAGCAAATCTTTCAATACTTCCGCCTGGTAATCTATATACTCAATTTGATAAGCTGTAGCCCATGCTTCTTCTATTAAACCTGGAAAATAAGAGCATAATTTACTTAACGATATAGCGCGATCACGTTCTTTGGGTATCGAACGAGTTGTGTTCAAAGCCTCTTGTCGTATCTCAGGAAAGTGAGGGGCTAATCTAATTAATGCATTAGCGCGAAAAGTTTTGTCTTGAATTCTACGTGCCACACTTAGAGCGTCTGTTAGGATATTTGAAGAATTTGGCAAGTAAGAAGATATTTCAACTAACATTTCGACGAGTTCATACCTATCACGAATGGCTCGGTTCATAAGCAGCGCTTTCTCCAGTAAATGTTCAGGTAAGTAAGGAGCTAGTATGTCGAAAGTGCTTATGCGATCTGAATTTGATTGAATACTATCAGCTATCGTTAAAGCTTCCTCTAGCATTGATTCAGGCAAGTGAGGGGCTAAGCACGATAATGTATTTCTAAGCGTATGTCCGTCCTGAGTACTCTTAATTCCTTTCCAAGCTTCTTGTAAAGCTTCTGGACAGAAAGGAATTAGTTCACTTAAAGCCAAAATCCGGTAATACTCATCTTGAGTATCAATAGCTATAACCCAGGCTTCCCATACAATATCTGGTTTGTATGGAATTAACTTTGTTAATGCAAAAGCGCAGCCTTGTTCCTTTGGTATACTTCGGGCTGTAACCAATGCTTCCTCTAGTATCTCTGGAGCATAGGGCAGCAGTTGAATTAATTTATCAACATCCCCATACTGGACATTAACATTATCAACAGAGCTATAACGCAGGGTACGAACAACAGTTATAGCTTCTTCTAAAATGTTTGGAAAGTATGGAACTAGATGGGTTAGCACAGCAGCACGAGAACTGTCCCAGCGAATGTTACGACCGATAATTAAAGCTTTCTCTAGGAAAGGTTGAGACAAGTATGGAATTAGAGAAATAATCTCGTTAGCTTTTCTAGAATCTTCCCCAATAGATTGTGCCAAATCAAACAACTCTTCTATAATCTGCTCCGGCAGATTCAATACTTTGGCTAATGTTTCAGTTAAGTGTATCAAAGCTTCGGAGCGAAATAATGTAAAATTAGGACTACGTATAGCAGTTAACACATCTTCTAAAGCATTTGGTAAGTAGGGAACTAAATCAATTAGAGTTCCAACCCTATGATATTCAGCTATCGAATCTAAAAGAGGATCAGATGAGTCAGTAAAAACTACTTTTAGTAAATGAATTGGAAGCAGAGGTATTAATGATGAAATAAAGTTTATTCGTTTCAACGGATCTCTTATTTGCAGAGCATAAGTAAGACCCTGAAGAGGTGACCAATTCTGTTTTTCAATTAAAGCAACTAGTAATTTGGGGGAGATCGTTTATGATGAGCTTTTTAAAGAGGATTGAATAAGTACATAGTAGAACTGGCGTTCAATAGTTTTAATTTTATCTTTTTCAAACTCTTGCTCGATATATTCACAGGCTAGCTTGATATCAGATAAAAAACCTGCAACATCAGATATTGACTCCTTAGCCTCAAACCAAGCATTAGATTCGTCTTTTTCTAAACCTAATAGATTGTGTAAATCTTCTACCCGATCGCCCTTCACTAAATGTTGAGCAAGATGACGCAAGCCATACAAATCGATCGCCCTCAAATCATGCCATTCTTTAGATTCTTTCTCACAACACTCAATGATATTGTCATGCTGTTCCTTGTCATCGCACCAAAAATCATGATTGTATTTTCTGTCTAGCAAATACTCTCGCAGCGATTGGTGAAAGATTGAGTAGAGCTGTTGTCCCTGCTCATCGTCTACTTCATCCAAAAACTGCTGCAAAACACCTAAAGCCTTGCCAATCTGCCGAGCATCAATACCTGTAAACTTAGCTAACTGTTCTTGGCTGATTGCTTCTTGAGTAACGGTAAGTGTTCCTAGAATCGGTTGATAGCGATCGCTCCACTTGCGAAAGGGGCAGCGATGCCGGAGAAACCGTTGATAAACTTCATTAAGGGTTTTGGGTAATATAGACAGGTTTTTCACAGATAGCTCACCTGTGCCAATCCCATCCATCAGCAGACGAGTGTACAGAAAGTTTCCCTTGGAAAGCTCTTTAACTTCCCGTACTAGGGTTTCAGCAGAAAGCTCAGCCTGCTCTAGTCGAGCCTGGAATTTTAGCTCAGGCTGTACCACTAACTCCTCTACCCGACTTTGCACATATCGCTCAATATCCTCCAAATTCTGTGCTAATAGTTCCTCTAACTTATAGAGTTGTAATGACTTAAACTGAAGCGAATTCTCAATCCCCCGACGTGCTGTGAGGATAAACCGAATCCAAGAGGGTAGCCCATCTGCTTGAGACAGGGCTGCCAGAAGTGTTGCCATGTTGTCCCTTCCGGTTGTGGTCACTGCCTCATCCAGCGAGTCAATCAGAAGTATCTTCAGAGTTGGCAGGGGTTCGTTATGTTCGGCATAGAGGTCAGGTAGTGCTGCCAGTGGTGCCCGCAGCAGAATCTCCAGTTCGTCTCTGGGGTCGCTCTCTTTCAGATTCTCAATGTAAATGCCCGTCACCTGGCTATTACTCAGAGACTCAATGTTGATGTTGACATCAATCCGCAGGTGAATCGGGTCAATCGTCTTTGCTAGAGCTTCACCGTAACGCGGCAGAGTCTTCCCCAGTTGAGCTGCCAGCGATCGCAATACTCGCCCTGGTCTAACTGTTTCCACATCCCCAGCTCGACAGAAGTGATAGGCGGCGATATCACTACGGATTTGAGTCAGTTTAGCAGCGATCGCACTCTTGCCAACGCCTGGTTCACCCGTCAGCAGGTAGAACTGCTCATTGCCCTGTTTCAACCAACGGTCAATCTGCTCAAACAGCCATTCCCGTCCCGTGAAGCGTTCGGTCAGGCGATCGATGTAGCGGGTAAAATCAATAGGAGCCAGACGATTGAGTGCAGAGGAAACCATTCCTTTACTCCAGGTTCAGTAAGTACTCTCGCAATGAGGGATGAAAAATGGCGAAGGTTTCATGGGTGTCCTCGCCTTCCCTAATGCACCCGACATCTAAAAACTGTCTCAGTCCCCACAAGTCTTGCCGCACCAACCTGGGTCGAATTCCGGTCAAGCTGACTAACTGGTCTTCAGTCAATGGTTCCTGAGCGCTTGCTAATACCTTCAGGATTTTTTGGCATCGTTCCGCCAAGTTATCGACAGAAAACCACTTTGATAAATCCTTGGCGTAAGTTTCAGCCAAACTCTCAGGCAAAACCGCTAGATTGTTCAACGAGTGT
>DATNQP010000295.1:0-7007 GCA_036703965.1 Leptolyngbyaceae cyanobacterium | reverse complement strand
GGAACGCACACAGAGGTGGCGGCAAGACCTAACGCTGCAAAGTCAGGATTTGACCCGCCGCCATCTGGAAGTGGAAGCGCGTCTTGAACAAATTCAAGCTCTGGAAGCAGACTCGGCACGGAAAAGCCAGCAAGTGGAAGCGACGGCTATGCAGTTGAAAGCCAGAGAAGAACAGCTCAGAGCCAGAGAAGAACAGCTCAAAGCCAGAGAAGAACATCTAAATACCAGAGAAGAACAGCTCAGAGCCAGAGAAGAACATTTAAATACCAGAGAAGAAGAATTGGAACAGACAAAACAGTAACTGGCAGTGATGGCAGTGCAGTTAAAGATGCCGAGTCCTCCAAGCTGATAAGCACCATCTGGCTAAAGTGTCTTTCCTCAAGAAGACCGTTACAAATCTTCTGTAGCTTGAGGTCACCTCATTTGAGGGCAGGTGTAGACCGTCTGCCGGAAAGAAATCTCGTTGACATCCCCTGTGGTTCTCCTAAGAGGACTACAGAGCAAGTAAGTCGTTGTAGTAGCGGGGTGATGACTTCGCTAATTGCTAAGCCCTCAGCACCGATATGACGCCGCAGCGATCGCAATACAACTAAGTCATAAGATTGGGACGAATTCAGGATTGCTTGCATCACATTATCATGGGGCGTGATTTGAATGTCTACCGAAGAGGTTTGAGGCATCGACTGAGATACAACAAGCGATAACTGCGAACGAGTCCAAGCCATCTTACTCTGTGACGTTCTAGGAGGGCACACATGTAGTAACGTCACCTGAGCTTGATTTCCCTCAGCGAGAATTTGGGCAAACCGTAACGGACCCAGTGCCGACGGCGTCAGATTTTCCACCGGCACTAAGATACGCTGAATTTTCAGTGGGGAATCTAAAAGACGCGCCACCGCCACCAGGCAGTGAGAAGACCACAGGACACTATCTGTCACATTGCCAAACAATCGTGCCCTAAACCCTAGCCGTCCGCTCAAACCCAGCACAATCAAACTCGCATCTAGTTCTCGACTGGTATGACTAATTCCTTGAGCAACATCGTACTCAATTCGCAGTTGCGGTGACGCCTCAACACCCAATTCTCGACTCAACTCTTTCGCCTGAGCGAGCAATGACTGGCTTTTTTGAACAGCCTGATTCATTTCAGGGGCATCCATGCGAGCATGAGCGCGAGCGATCGCCAAGGGGACAATCTGACCCCCTTCGTGCCGTGCCAGCAAAGTTGCCATTTCCATCAAGTACCGCTGCGTCTGGGGATTATAGACTGGAACCACCACTCTAAACTCACCCGTTTTCTCAGCTACCTCTGGTATCCCTTCTCCTTGAGAGGTATCCTCTGGTAGACCTGTTGCTGATAACTCTAGTTGCGGGGCAAATCGGGCTGTGAGAATCGGGCCAAGTGTGGAAGTCACCAGCATCAAGACAATCACACTATTTAAAACCCCTTCATTAAGCACTCCCGCCCGGTAACCGACCAGCGTTGCTGCCAGGGTTGCACCCACCTGTGGCATCGACAACGACCACATCGTCATCATCTCTACTAGGTTGTAGCGGTAGACGAACTTGGCAAGCACGGCTGCCAAAAGTTTGCTAACAATCAAACCCACCACAATCGCGGCAGTCAGCCAAATGGTAGTAAGGCTTTTGAGAAAGGCAGGGAGATCAACGAGCAAGCCTAAGTCAACGAAAAAGATCGGGATAAACAGTACGCTGCCAACGAACTCGACTTTTTCCTTGACCGGTCCATCGCCCACAACGTCATTCACGGCGAGACCCGCCAGAAAGGCACCAATAATTTTCTCCACGCCAATCAGCTGCGCTCCCACTGACGCCAGAAACAACGCCAGTAGAACAAACAAAAATTGGTTGCCTTGGTCGTCTTTAGAGCGACGGAAAAATTCTTTCCCCAACCTGTCAACGCCGACTAGGATAGCAACTGAGTAGATAGCCAATGAACCAAGCAGGATTGCCAGCCGCATTGCTGAGAATTCCCCTGCATTAATAGCGATACAGACGGCTAAGACTAAAAGAGCGCCAATGTCAGTGAAGATGGTTGCCCCAATTGTGACTGTCACCGCTTCGTTGTTCACAACGCCCAAGCGTCTAACGATGGGATAACCCAATAGCGTATGGGAGGCAAACAGGGAACCAATCAAGATCGAAGCGTTCCAGTTAAAGCCAAACACACGCCCCACCAGCGTTCCCATAATTAGGGGGATTGCGAAGGTGAAGCTACCAAACCCAATCGAACGATTCCTCGTGCGGCGGAACTGCTCCATGTCTACTTCCAGACCGGCAACGAACATCAGGTAGACTAACCCGATGTCTGATAGCAGAGACATCGTTTCTGATTTATTCTCAAGCACCTGCAAGCCATTGGAACCTAGCAAGACGCCTGCTGCCAAAAGACCGACGAGTCCAGGCAGCCGCAACCGCTCAAAGAGGGGGGGTACGGACAAGATGACCACGAGCAAAACCGCAAACGGAACAATGGGTTCCTTTAAAACTTCGGAAATAGATTCCATGAGAATGTTCAGTAAAGAGAACAGGGCGTGTCAGCCTCTGCCAGAATAAGGGAATTTAGTTAAGCGATCGCTTCTGAAAACCGCTCCGGTCTTCGAGAATGAGCATCAATTGCCCGCTGTAGACCTGATCTTTAAAATGTTTGGGTGAACATCAGCCTCAACAGCCCTCTTAATTCGCCAACAGTATCTTCAAATCCTTGGCTAATAGCTGAAGTTCACTTTAGTGGACTAAAGTGGATTTTCGCTACTCGCTGTGGGAAGTTATTCCCTTGTGGGTTAAGAGCTTAGCCATCCAAACTGGTAGAGAATCGAAACGCCTTGGAGTTAGGCGGCTTCATGTGAATGCGGAGTTAGTACCTCGCACCACAAATCGAATTCACTACAGCTTCAGGTTCATTTCTATGCTTTTCATGACAAAGCAAAACTTGGGCTAAACGCTGCTGTGAATAAAACTGGTGAATTACCCAGCCTAATGGGATACCGGCGACTATCCCTATCGCTAAACCAGTAGCCAGACTATACACAAGGTTTTTTCTCGTGATTTTATTGTGTTCCGCTCTGGTAATGTGTTCGTGCTGTACCACAATTCCCTCCCATCCAAAACTGTTTGCTTCTACAAAAAAGCAAAATTTGGATATAGCCTGCTTCTGTCTAACTGAGTATTCATGACATGCTGGACTAAGTCTCTCTTTCTCTCACTTCTATGTACCTCACTTATTTCGGAGCAAACAGCTGGCTAATTGAGCTAGGACAGCAACGGATACTCATTGACCCCTGGCTCGTGGGTTCATTAGTCTTTGGCAATCTCCCCTGGTTGTTTAAAGGCGATCGCTCTGAGCCGCTTAGCGCTATCCCAGACAAGATTGACTTAATTCTTCTGTCTCAAGGTTTAGAAGACCACGCCCACCGCCCAACCTTGGAGCAGCTAGACAAGACAATTCCTGTGGTTGGCTCTCCTAGTGCCGCTAAAGTGGTGGAGCAACTCGGCTATACCCAGATAACGACCCTTAGCCCCGGTCAGACCTTCACTCTCAGCAATCAAATCGAAATCCGAGCCTTACAAGGAGCACCGATTGGATTAAATGCAGAAAATGCCTATCTTGTCAAGCAGTTGGAATTCGGTACGACACTCTACTACGAACCGCACGGTTTTCCCGCGACTGAGCTGAAAGATTATGCCCCTGTGGATGTTGTCATTAGTCCGGTGGTCAACCTAGAGCTACCACTAGCAGGACCGATTATCAAGGGAAGTACAACGGCTTTACAGCTAGCTCAATGGTTACAACCACAAGTTTTTCTCCCTACGGCAGCAGGTGGTGACGTGGTATATGAGGGATTGATTAATTTTCTGCTTCGCACTGTCGGTACTGTAGATGAATTGCGATCGCAACTAGAAAAGCACAATCTGCAAACTCAGGTCATTGACCCTCAACCTGGAGAACCCATTGAACTAACGCTGTTACGTCGAGTCGCGTGAACAAGAAGAACACAGAAGTTCAGGAGTTCAGGAGTTCAGGAGTTCAGGAGTTCAGGAGTTCAGGAGTTCAGGAGAATTCTGGAGGGCGTTGCGGCTACTTCGGAGATACTTTGGACGAACTCAACGTTTGCTAAGGGGGCAATAAAGCGATCGCACTAATTACTTCTTAAGAATTTCCCTTTGAGTGCCCATCTCGGTGTCAGTCACCTCTAAGGGCAGGAAGATAGTCATTACTTCACCCTCTTGAGGTCGCTGCCGTACAATCAGTTTGCCTCCCAGCGCTTGGAAGAGATGTTTTGTCACGTTGAGATTCAAACTAAGACTGCCAGTTTCCGGCTGGAACATCAGCAGTTGACCAATTGACTTCAATGTTGGATATGTTGAGTCGGCTGAATCAGGGGAATTGCTTGTCTTTGTCGGGTCGTTCTGAGACTGGAATTGCAACTTCAACTGGTCACCAGCGGGTGTAACCTGTACCTGAATGTGACCACCCGCCGGAAGAGAGCGAGTGAAATTCTCGATCAAGCCTGTTAGCACCTGATCTAACATCGCAGGATTACTCACAACAGTTGGTAGCTTTTGGGGTAGGACAACATCTAGGGTGATATTACGCCGCTGCGCCTGCTTCTGCCAGTGGGGAATGCTGTTCTGGAAGACTTGAGCCAGTGACATGGAGGTGAGGTTAACCGGCACTTGCTTAGCGGATGTTGTTTCTAATTCTACCGCCCGGAAAATCAGCTCCATGCGATTGATTTGCTCTGTACACTCATGATCGATGATTTCCAGACGCCGGATTACTTCCGCAGGCAAGTCACGACGCTTCAGCAGCAGTTTAGTGAGAGTGCGAATTGTCGTCAGGGGTGTCCGGATTTCGTGGGTAAGTGCTTGCAGCAGTTCAACGTCAGGCGTCGCTTCAAAGGGTTGCCCCCCCTTCTCTTTCTTGTGGAGAGTTGTATAACTGGGGGCGTCCTTTGAGGAAGAATTGGAGAGTTTACTACCGCCTCGCTCTTCATTTTTGACCAAACGCTCCCAATGACGACCTGTATTAAAGGTATCGCTATGAGGCTGGGACTGTTTTGGCTGGGTAATGGGACGGCTAGAGGTGACGGGTATTGTCTGAATAATTTCTGTTTGAGGCAGTTCTGGTAGATTTTTGAGAAGCTGACGGCTGAATTGCATCACGATTCGGTAATCGGGCATCTTCGGAGCAAACTGCTCAACTAGAGTTTCCAGCTGCCTGAGTTGATGAGGACTGGTGAGTAACATCCGAGGGCGGAGTGTTGCCCAAGCCTGTTGGATATCCTCAGGGTCGAAGGAGAACCGAAAGGCTGGAATGCCGTTGAGATCTTCTCCAGAAGCCATCACTAAACTAAAGCTACTGGTAAAAACTAAGCAAAATTGTTCTGTTGCTAATGAGTCACCTGGCAGTAAAGGTAGCTCATAGACACTATTTTTAATCTGTTGACACTGCCCATTTTTGCAAGGAGGCAGCTGAAAGGGCATCCAAGCAAGGGGATTGAATGTCTCGGTAGTAAAAATCCCTGTCTGGAAATGGGAAAGCAGATCGGGGTGACTCAAGACTGGCACAGGACCGGCTAAGACAAATCCTTGAAGGGAGGACTGGTCACAATTGTCTGCGCCTGACTGGGAAGCTCTGTTACTATTGGCTGAGCCTGGTACCCTATCCGCCAAGTCTACTGTCTGGCTTATTGCTTGCAAAAGTAATTGTTCCAGGGTGGCGATCGCGCTCTTCCATTCCCCTTGAGCTTTGGCACGCTCTCTTACTCGGCGACTGGTTGCACCTCGCTGACCATTCTCCGTTATGATTGCCTGTTCAACCTGAGGCGCAATTTTGTCCTCAAGCCCAGTCTGTTCACTCTGAGCTAAAACTTCACTTAAGCTTGGCAAAAACCACTTTTGCACCACTATCTACCCCCATGAGCGAGCGCAGTAACTACTAACAAAACTATGCTCTTCTCACTACGAGAGTACTAGTATTCGTCAACTGTCTGGGGTCGTAGAACCGAACTCATTAGTCGCGATGTCCGGTGACGGCTCAAAGAAAGCGCCTTTTATAGTTTTAGATTAAAAGCGATCGCCTCAGACCATAAGCTAGAATTATTAAGAAATCTTTAGCAGAAATTATATATTTCTGGTACCCCTTCCCCGACGCTTCTATGACTCTCCCGATTCGCAACCTTGCTATTATTGCCCACGTTGATCACGGCAAAACCACTCTTGTTGATGCCCTTCTCAGACAATCTGGCATCTTCCGCGAAGGGGAAGACATTCCGGATTGCGTCATGGACTCCAATGACTTGGAGCGGGAACGGGGCATTACGAT
Organism: Leptolyngbyaceae cyanobacterium; assembly: GCA_036703965.1. Classification (GTDB taxonomy): domain Bacteria; phylum Cyanobacteriota; class Cyanobacteriia; order Cyanobacteriales; family Coleofasciculaceae; genus DATNQP01. The sequence continues at coordinate 658 of DATNQP010000295.1, read as the reverse complement.
TCTCTCCAAGAATACAGCCGTTCGTTACAAAGAAACGTTAATCAATATTGTTGATACTCCCGGTCACGCTGACTTTGGCGGCGAAGTCGAGCGGGTATTGGGGATGGTTGATGGCTGCATCCTGATTGTAGATGCCAACGAAGGTCCCATGCCGCAAACGCGGTTTGTACTGAAAAAAGCCTTAGAAAAGGGACTACGCCCCATTGTAGTAGTCAATAAAATTGATCGTGGACAAGCAGATCCCTTCGTCGCAATAGATAAAGTATTGGATTTGTTCTTAGAACTAGGCGCTGATGATGATCAGTGCGAGTTCCCCTACTTATTTGCTTCTGGGATGTCAGGCTACGCCAAAGACAGCTTAGATGATGAAAACGTAGACATGAAGCCTTTATTTGAGGCAATTCTGCACCATGTTCCACCCCCAGTAGGCGATCCTACTAAACCGCTACAACTGCAAGTCACAACCCTAGACTATTCGGAATATGTAGGTCGGATTGTTATTGGCAAAATCCATAACGGTACAATCTACGTTGGTCAGCAAGCTGCTTTGATTAAAGAAAACGGCGAAATTGCCAAAGGCAAAATTACTAAGTTGATGGGCTTTGAAGGATTGAAGCGCATCGACCTAACAGAAGCATCTGCTGGTAATATCATTGCG
>DATNQP010000294.1:0-14455 GCA_036703965.1 Leptolyngbyaceae cyanobacterium | reverse complement strand
AGAAGCTGTTTCTAAAGAAAAGCTAAAAGCAACGACGAGAGATAGCGAAAAGCGTCCACGATCAGAATCATCCATTCAAGCAGATAGTCGATCAGCGTAATGCTGCAACAAAAACGCTACAGCACGGATTTAAGCGATCAGGAATGGCAACATATCAAACCACTGTTGCCCGTGCCAAAAGCCCGTGGTCGCAAACGGGAGGTCGAAGAGAGAGAAGTACTTAATGCCATCTTCTACCTGTTGAATAACGGGTGCTCTCTGGCGAGACTTACCCAAGGATTTACCGCCTTGGCAAACCGTTTATAAGTACTTCCGACGCTGGCAGCGCTTAGGAACTTGGCGGGAGATTCATGACAAGATGCGATGCCAAGTCCGACATCAAGTCGGTAAAGCTGAGCATCCGACTGCTGCCATCGCCGACAGCCAATCCGTGAAAACCACGGAAAAAAGGGGGAAGTGTGCGGCTTTGATGGTGGCAAAAAGGTCAAAGGACGCAAACGCCATTTACTGGTCGATACACTCGGTCTGATCCTCGCGGTGGTTGTGACAGAGGCAAATTTTCCGGAGCGGCTAGGTGGAACTGTCGCCGTGATGGAAGTTGAGGAACTTGCCCAAGGTTTGAACAACCCGATGGGTAGATGCAGGTTATCAAGTGGAAAACTTTGCGCGGGTAATTGAGCAACTTTGTGGGGCAAAAGTAGAAGTACTCAAGCGCAGCGAGACAGCCTTCCAAGTGCTACCAAAACGGTGGATTGTCGAACGAACTTTCGGTTGGTTAAACCATTACCGCCGTCTGAGTAAAGACTACGAACTGTTACCAGAAGTGAGTGAAACAATGATTTATGCAGCAATGACTCGTTTGATGCTGAAACGGTTGATGAAACATTCAGACGCAAGCATTAGGACGAAACTTAACAATTAATTTGGAAACAGCCTCTCAGCCCCGCGACTGAGCATGAAGCTTCCTAGATCCCCATAAGAATGACAAGTAGTTTCACATAATCTTTATCGGAAAAATATAAAATTGAGCTAGTTAAATGCTTATGTTTGTAAATACTCATTAACCGTAAATTTTCTGTAACAAAACACTGAAAAGCTTGCTTTAAAAAGAACCTAGCACTAACGTCTTGACAGAAAAATCAAAGTCTAATTTCTAGATATTGGTATTATTTAATACAGTTTTTAGTAACGTTAAAGATTATCTAACCCAGCATAAAGGCGTAAATTATAAGTTGAAGTTATGATGAAGCCTTCACTCAGCAGAGAGATTAACTTCACACAATCTTCAGAAAAGGGATTGACGCAAGAAATTAACCTTTCTACAAAACCCGCCCACAAGCGACGGAGGTTAACCTTGAGTCCTCGCATTTGGATTGTCAATCAATTTGCCAACACTCCCGATGTCCCTGGTCATACACGGCAGTATGAATTAGGCCAGTTTTTAGTTCAGCAAGGCTGTCAGGTTAACGTCTTTACCTCAGACTACAACTTAGCCAAGCGACAATACATAAAACTGAAATTTCCGCAAGTGTGGCATCTCGATAACTTTGAGGGTTTCCACTGGAATTGGCTCTATGCGGCTCCCTATCAGGTCAACAACTGGCGGCGGTATGTAAACATGTTGTCATTCTGCCTGACCTTATTTCTTGCGGGTCTTTTTAAACCTAAGCCAGACCTGATTATTGGCTCCTCACCACAACTTTTGGCAGCCTTTACAGCTTGGATACTGGCAAAACTGCGGGGGGCTAAGTTCTATTTTGAAGTACGCGACCTCTGGCCTCAAGTGCTGATTGAGCTGGGCGGTAAGTCGCCGGATAGCTTAATCGTGCGACTTTTGGCTTGGATTGAACGTTTGCTTTATCAAAAAAGCGATCGCGTTATTGTCCTTGCCGCCGGTGCGGTTGACTATGTAACCAAGCGGGGTGCTGAGTGCGTCAGTTGGCTACCGAACGGACCGGATGTTGAAGAGTTTAAGGTTGAGCTACCCCTTGAACTCGCCAAAATCCATTACCAAATCGATCCAGAGCGAATTTGCTTGATGTACACAGGTGCCCACGGTACAGCAAATTCTCTTAACACGATCGTTGAAGCCGCACGATTACTTGACCAAAGCCACCCCAATCAGTTTCTCATTTTGTTAGTGGGCGATGGTCCTGAAAAAGCCCAGTTAATCGAGCAAGCCTCCGGCATTCAATGCCTAGAATTTAGACCCCCTATCCCAAAAGCAGAAATTCCTAAGCTCCTCAGAGCAGCGGACGGCTTGATTCTAACCCTGAAAAATATTCCGATGTTTCACTATGGCGTTAGCCCCAATAAACTTTACGATTACTATGCGGCAGGTAAACCTGTGGTGGTAGCGGTGGGCGGTTCTGTGAATCAGGAAGTCCAAGACTATCATCTAGGCTTTACCGCAGAACCGGAAGATGCTCAAGGGTTGGCAGAAGCTATCAGCCAGTTATTAGACACACTACCAGCTGAGCGAGAAGCAATGGGTAAGCGAGGTCAAGCTTTGATTAATTCAACGTACTCACGGCTGAGGGTGGCAACACAACTCTGGACGCTCATCCAGGAGGACCTAAGCACGTAGGCGTAATTAAACACAACTTGTCGTTTTGGTAGGGACTGGGGACTAGAGCAGCAGTTCAGTAATCAGCAAAACGCCAATTTTTCGTAGCGGCAGTGCCCCCGTGCCTGCCCCAAAACCATTGAGGGGCAATCCCCCTGTGGTTGCCCCTACTGCCCAATCCATTCATCCCCAATCAGTAAAACCAACAATTTTTATTTCCACCGATGTACTTATGAGTGCTGATATTCTCCTAACGGGTGCGACTGGGTTTACGGGTAGCTTTGTCTGTAAGGAACTCCTGAAACGAGGGCTTTCCTTTGATTGCTTAGTTAGACCTTCTTCTGGGACAGCACAGCTGCAAACTCTCGGTCTGAACGTAGTTGAAGGTGACCTAGATGACCTGGAATCACTGCGTCGAGTCTTTCCAGGCTACCACCACTTAATTAATGTGGCATCTATCGGATTTGGTGCTGGACCGAGTCTTGTCAAGGCTTGTCAAGAATCAGGCATTCAACGAGCAATTTTTGTCAGCACCACCGCAATCTTCACTCAACTCAATGCCAAAAGCAAAGCCGTGCGTCAAGCCGCTGAAGCCGCAATTAGGGCGAGTGATTTAGACTACACAATTTTGCGTCCCACGATGATTTATGGCACACCACGCGATCGCAACATGGTGCGACTCCTACGCCTGATTCAGCGATCGCCTATTATCCCAGTCCCCGGTTCCGGAAAATCGTTACAGCAACCCGTTCACGTCGAAGATGTCGCTTGGGCGATCGCTGAAGTTCTGAATCAGCCTAAAACCTATCGTCGGGAGTACAATATCTCCGGCGGACAGGTACTGAGTTACAACGATGTCGTTCAGATTGCCAGTCATGCCCTTGGCAAGCAACCGACTCTCTTACATGTACCCGTTAACCTATCCTTAAGCCTCATCCAAATGGCAAACACCCTTGGTGTAAAACTGCCAGTGAGTAGGGAACAAGTCTTACGTTTGAATGAAGACAAAGTATTTGACCACAGTGCCGCTAAAGCAGACTTCAAGTATTCCCCAAGAACCTTTACAGAAGGAATTGCTCAAGAAGTAGCACTGCTAGAAACTAATAAAAAGCACTAGAGTCTTCGGACTGGAACACCAATTCAGTAATCATCAAAACGACGATTTTTCGTAGGGGCAGCGCCCCCGTGCCTGCCCCAAACCCAATAGGGGAAACCACAGCCGGAGCGAAGTGAGGAGATTGCCCCTACCATTACTGAATCGATGTTCTAGGAGAAGAATAAAAGAGTGGGCGGAGCCTGAACTCCGCAGGATGTGGACTTGAAGACAAGGGGAATTTTCTCCAGTCTCCAGTCCCTAAATCGAAGTGAGTGGAGGAGTTTGATGTTACAACTGCTGATTTTAATCCTACTGGCGTTTAGTTTGAGCCAGGGTATGACTGGTGTTGTACGGCACTATGCCATCCGTAATGCCACTATCCTGGACATTCCCAACGAACGTAGTTCCCATTCCCAACCTACACCACGCGGCGGTGGCTTGGGGTTCATCATTGCTTTTGCGGTTACGACTGTCATCAGTTTCGCCTTGAGCAGCTATTTCGGTAACCCTTCTGAGAGTCAACTGACTAACCCAGCTTTCCTCTGGCTAATCCTCAGCCCCTTAGTGATCATCGGCATCATTGACGATCAACGGGGGGTGCCAGCTAGCCTTCGCTACTTAATTCAGCTGATTGCTGCTGGAGTGACAGTTGCTTATTTCGGGACCTTTCCCCAACCTTGGCTTACGGGTTTAGGCACTATGGGGACAATCATCGCGATCGCTGTCACGATAATCGGCATGACCGCCTTCATCAACTTCTACAACTTCATGGACGGTCTAGATGGTCTGGTGGCTGGCGTCACCGCTGTACAGCTAAGTTTCCTAGGATACTACCTCAACCAACCCCTCTTCTGGCTACTGGCAGCAGCACTCCTAGGTTTCCTCTGGTGGAACTGGTCACCCGCCAAGATTTTCATGGGCGATGCTGGCAGTACAGTATTAGGAGCAAGTGTTGCGATCGCACTCCTCAACTCTAACACCGACCCTATCCAAGCTTGGTCAGCCCTTACGATTACTCTGCCCTTAATCGGCGATGCCATTTACACCCTAATCCGCCGCCTGATTCGCCGCGAAAATATCTTTAAAGCTCACCGCACTCACCTCTACCAACGCCTACAACAAGCAGGCTGGTCTCATGCCCAAGTCGCAACTGCTTATATCATCGCCACCAGCCTCATCATCCTTGCCATTACTACCCTGGGTACTACCGGCATCGGTTTGAGTCTAGTGGGGGTAGTTCTTGCGATCGCCATTGGTGAATTGTACTTGCGATCGCACCTTGCTGTTGCGAAAACGTTTGTCAAGGTTATCCAAGACTGGGGAATTCGTTCTCTGAGTGAGCCGAAGTAATATAGCAAAAGGCAGAGGGCAGAAGGCAGAAGGCAGAAGGGATGCATCTTGACTGGTTAAGGTTTCAGTATTTGGCGAGAGTCCTAATTGCCTTGGCGACTGCTATAGCAATCTATGACTTTCTTGCAACAGCTATAGCGGTTCTCATACCGAATCCGGGTCTGCTACCCTCTTTTTGGGCAACCCATAAAAGTAGAGACGTTCCGCCGGTTTGCGTTAGCGCAGCTCGGCGTTAACCTAGCATGGTGCGCAGCAGCAAACGTCTCTACGACTAGAACTTGGTACGAGAGCCGCTATAGAGTCCACCCCATCCCCAAAATCAGCTCAAAAATGCTGAAATCCTCGGCTGAGAGTCAAGAGTGCATCACCATCAGTGCTGGTGCTATCTCTTAACCAAACCTCTCTGCCTGTAGTGATGCTGCCGATAACGGCTGCTCTCTCCCCCAACTGTTCCACCAAGGCTTCAGCTGGTTCGGTTGGTAGGCACAGCACAAGTTCAAAGTCTTCGCCGCCATATAATGCCCAATCCAAAGCTTGCTCTGGCGACACTAATTGGCTCAAGACAGGTGGTAGGGAAATCCTGGTTTTTTCAATTACGGCACCAACGCCACTGGCACGGCAGAGTTGTAAAACGGCGTCGGCTAGTCCATCGCTGCTATCCATCCCAGCTATTGAGGGGGAGTCGGGAGTCGGGAGTCGGGAGTGGGAATCTAGCGTTTTCCAGAGAAGCGGCAAGACATCTAGTCTGGGTTGAGGACGCTGGTGAGCATGAATTAAAAATGTGCGCTCAGTAACGCTCAGGTGTTTGCCCAATTCTGGGTTTAAAAGTAATTCCAGACCGGCGCGTGATGCACCGTGGACGCCGGTGACGACGATTGCATCCCCCACAACCGCTGCTGAGCGACGGATAATTCGGTTGGGGAAGGCTTGACCGAAGCCAGTGATGGAGAGAGAGATGACCGGTGAACGACAGACATCGCCCCCCACTATAGGAGTATTGTACTGTTGCAAACAGTGGGTTATCCCTTGGTAGAGTTGCTCAACCCAGCTGACTGCTATATTGCCAGTAATACCTAAACCCACTGTGATGCCTAGCGGGGAAGCGCCCATTGCGGCTAAATCAGATAAATTAGCAGCAGCAGCTCGCCAACCGGCATCTTCGGGAGTGGTTGTGCGATCGCTAAAATGCACCCCATCCACCAAAACATCTGTCGTTACAACTAGCGATTGACCCAACTCTGGAGACGCTAGCACAGCTGCATCATCGCCTACGACATCCCGTGGACAGAAGCGCAGCAACCGTTCCAGAAGACCTTGTTCCCCAATATCTCGAACTAGTAGGGAAGGCAGTTCACCGCTCATGCCGATAAATCGGCACGAGGACGCCTGTGAAGTTTAGGGAAACGATAGAACGTATCCCCATCAGCATCAACTTCAGGAACAGCCCCAAACATCTGCACTTGGCGCTCCAAGTATTGCCGTGCCTGTTGCACATCCACCCTTGCCTTAGCGGTTAGCTGAATCAAAGAAATACAACTGCCTTGCTCTTCCAGAAGCTCGTAAAAAGCATCCTCCAATTGCTGCCGCTTGAACGCAGTCTCCAACTGCTGCTGTGGATTCTGGGTTTTTCCTCGCAGTAATACGACTGCCAGAACGGCTAATGTGATTACCAGTAGTAAATCAATAATGGGCATAGAGGTCAAGCGGCTGATCGCTTGAAGTATAGAGGTATACCAGTTATAAAGTGAGAGTTATAAATACAAATTTACAACCTACATTCCGCACCCTCTAATTGCACAATCAGTTATGAATCTTTAAAAACCTCCAGGAATGGGGCATAACAAAAGGCTCGATTACGTTTTTGTCCAGTAATCTCTTCCAGAAGACCTATATTGCAGAGTTCTTTAACCAAGGAGTTTGCATTAGGGTATGACAGATCTGTAATTGCTTGAACGTGTTCTACAGTAAAAATTGGTCTGAAATAAAGGCTCTCAAGCAGTGCTATTGCTTTTCCCGATCGACGCCCCATTTCGTTGAGTACTAGTTGGCGATGTTCTTCTTTCATGTTGACTATCTTGCGGGCAGTCGCAGAGGCTTCCTGAGCAACTTCGTAAACACCACGCAGAAAAAATTTAAGCCAGCCTTCCCAATTCCCACTGTCCCTAACAGCCTGAAGTCGGTCGTAGTATTCGGCACGATATTTCTTGAAGTAGTGGGAGATGTAGAGTAATGGACGTTTCAGTATGTTTTGTTCACACAGCAGGAACGTGATTAGTAGACGGCCTGTTCTTCCGTTACCGTCAAGGAAGGGGTGAATTGTTTCAAACTGAGCATGAGCCAAGCCAATTCTGATCAGGGCTGGGATTGGTGTTGAATCGTGCAAGAACTTCTCTAAATTATCTAGAGATTGGATCATCTCGTGCGGTGGCGGAGGCACATAAGTAGCTTCTGCTAAAGAACATCCTCCAGAACCAATCCAGTTCTGAGTGCGGCGAAACTCTCCTGGGTCGCGCTCAGCACCTCTTACTCCTTGCATTAACTCCTTGTGAATTTCCCGAATTAGTCGCAATGATACAGGTAAATCCTTTAAGCGCTCAAGACCGTAGTTAACAGCAGCAATATAGTTCACTACCTCAGCCACTTCTTGAGGATTAGCTGGTTCCAGAGTTTGGGATTCAAATTCGAGAACATCGATCAAAGACGCCTGAGTGCCTTCAATCTGACTGGATAGGACAGCTTCTTTGCGAACATACATAAACACAAACAGGTCAGGGTTAGGCAGCGCATCTGTTGAGCCATCTAGCCGACCGAGCGCACGATCTGCTTGAGACAGAAGATTCCACATTTCCTGATCCATAATGATTTCAAGTAGACGTGGCAGTGGGTTAGGTATAAAGGCTTTGTATCCTTGAAGCTGTTCCACATATTGACCTGCTCTGCTAGCGCTGACCATTGTTATCGGTTCCGTTAATACTGAATAGTTTTTAACGATATATTATCGTTTTGCTCTATTTTCGTTAATAAGGCGCGGCTAAGAAAGAAATATGGTATAGAGCAATGCTAGTCTTAACCATAAACTAGTAACCCACCATACACTTGCATTGAATAGACTGCTGATCGCTGACTTCGTTGGAGCACGCTCGAATGGCTTAGTCGCTTTCGGCAGAGATAATCGCGATTGCCCTTGGCACCGTTCAAGGCGCGATCGCACTAGTGCATAGCCAAGCTCAGCCAGCATTTCATCCGGTTCATAAGGCATCTCGAACTAGGAACGAAATGTATAGGATTGCCCTTCTTAGAGAATGGGGGGTTTGCTCATAGCGAGCGTGATCGCAACTTTATAAATTGCAAATCCTCTCCCCCAGCCTCTTACCATGCAACTTGAACGCTGATTAACTTACTTGCGGCTCAACCAAATTCTCAGCACCTTGAACAACTTCAGCTGATTGAATTACATCACCCTCTTTGAGTTTTTCCAGTACATCTTTACCATCTACTAGATAGCCAAAGACGGCATAACGTCCATCCAAAAGGTTACGACCTGCTGGAGTTAATTCTGGCTCAAATAAGAAGAAGAAGAACTGAGAAGACCCACCATCTGGATCGAGTCCAGGACGCGCCATCGCCACAGCACCGTAAGCAGAGAAGGGAAGCACCGGCTCGTCACGGTAACGACCGGCATCTTCTAAGGTAATGCCATAAATCGGTTCTGAATCCCCTCTAACCAAGACTTCCAAGGGAATTGCCCGGTATTCACCCGTCTTTGGGTCAATAAAACCTTGCTCTGGACCAGGTGGGTCGCCTATTTGCAGCACATAGGACTCTTCGGCACGGATGAACTCCATACCATCATAGAAACCCCGCTGAACCAAATCTACAAAGTTACCGGCGGTGACAGGAGCACTGTAGCCATCAACCACTACAGTTAAATTCCCCTTGTTGGTGGTCATCTCCACCGTAGCGCGACCCTTGAGTTGAGGTAAATGGCTGTATTCTGAAGGAACCTCAAAGGGAAACCCTTGTAGCATCAACTCTTCTAGTTCACCCACTTTGTCGAGGATTTTGCCCCGCTCACTCCAGACATTTTCCTTATCCTTCGCTTCAACCGCTTCTCGGATTGAGGCAATGTCCTTGTTCATCTGGGCAATCAGCGCTTCGGCTTGCGGTTTTTTCTCGTCTGGGATGTCGGCGAGAATTTTATCGGTGCGATCGCTCAAAATCACTGCCGCTTTGGTGACATCTCTGCTGATCGGACTCCAGCGCTTACCCCGCAGTTGCGTGGCGATATCTTCAAGACTGGCTTGTATATCCCGCACCGGCTGATTCTCAATCGGTAGCGCATACCGTAACAGGGCTTTACCATCTGTAATCGCATTGCCTACGGGTAATCGACTTTCACGGGTGGGTTTGCTATCACCAGAGTCCCACCAAGCCGCGCTAAGACCCACTGAGAGCGTGACCAAGAGCAGCGCTAAGAGCGTTGTCTTTGCCAAGCGTTTGCACCAATCGAGCTTTAGAATTTTTAAAGGTCGCATAGACTATATCATTGAAGGCTTCGCATCAGTAGGCTTGAGGCTCATCCACAGCCCAAGATTTCCTTACTGATCTTGCCATGAAGGGTTGCAGGTTAGTTGCAAGTTAGGCACCATGAGCAGAAGCTCACAACGAAAAGATGAAAATCTCTTTCCCCTAGCCCCTAGCCCCTGACGGGTGTAGTCATAAATAGTTGGTTGAGACTGACGCGGGGACGCGGGGACACGGAGACGTGGGGAAATTTTTGGGACATCACCAACGGGTTTTGACCGCACCCGCCCGTGACCCCTATTTTCAAGCTAGCTGAGTACAAAGATTAAAGTGGCATGACACAAATCCGTTAACCTCCCCATCCAGAGTCATTATGGGGTTGGGTGTCTAGGGTTGCCACTTATGTCATCACCACGCAATAGCGAAGCGGCGCTGCAAAGCACCGACCGCTCAATCAAAATTGAAGTAACGACCAGTACCTCGCAACCTGCATTGTTGAAAGGTCTAAGTGTATGGATGCGCTTGGGTTTACTGTCTCAGACTCAAATCAAAGTTGAAGTAACGACTAAAGCGTCTCATCCTGAACTGTTGAAAGGTCTAGATGCGTTCTTGCGCTTAGGGTTGCTTCCGGAATCTCTCGTTAAACAGCTGTGCCAAGAAAATCTGACCTGTCCACTGCCGCAGGAAATTGCCACACCAGCCCAAACACCAACGCCTCTAGAGTTGCCGGATTTTGCAACAGACTTTGCCCCAGAGGAACCGGCGGAACCAATACCGAGACAATCCAGCCAGTCGCCCAGCTGGATAACAGAGATGTTGCAGTCGCTTCAGGCAGAACTTAGCGTCAGGTGGCTGCTGTTTCTGGGCGTGTTCATGGTGGTGGTGTCCTCTGGAGTACTAGCCGCTAGTCAATGGAGAAATTTCCCAGCATCTGGGCAGTATGGAGTGTTATTGGGGTACACCTTAACCTTTTGGGCTGTCTGTTCTTGGGCGAATCGGCAGAGTAATTTACGCTTGACGGCTCAGACATTGCAGATTGTAACGCTGCTACTGGTGCCGGTGAATTTTTGGGCAATGGACGGCTTTAGGTTGTGGCGTAATCCCATCGATTGGATTGTGGTTGCTGTTGCTACCGTTGTCCTCAGCGCGATCGCCTTTTCTCTCTGGAAGCGGGAGCAACAACCACCCTTGCCGATCATCAACTATTTGGCGCTGAGTTATCTGCACTGGGGTTGGAGTTTGCCCGGATTTCCTCTGGTGGCCATTTATTTAGGGACAGGTGCCACCTTAGCCACATTCTATTGGGAATGCAGAAAGCACAGAACCCAAGCCACGATTAATTCATCCCAGCCTTCGGGAAAGGTTTCATCCTACATCCTGCATCCTGCAACGTTCCAAATAGCGGTTTATGGCATAGGTATCCTCCTGTTTAGAGGCATCTTTGTAGTGGGTGTGGATATCCAGCAGTTGGGTTTAGCAATAGGTGCCTATGGCTGGTTCCTATCATGGCTATCCCAGCAACAACTGAGGTTGTCAGCTGAGGAATCCGAATTGCCCCAGTTCAGTTGGGAGTGGCTGGGTGGTGGATTGCTGTTTTTGGGCTGGCTGGTTTCGGTGGGAGTCGATTTTCCCTGGCAAGCGATCGCAGTTAGTGGATTGGGCTTGTGGTTCTTCAGCAGTCGCTTACAACGATTTTGGCAGCGACTTGACTTGCTAGCTATTTTATGCATTGGCTTACAGTCAATTGGGCTGTCTTGGCGGTTGATTCCATCAGATATCCAAACACAGCTAGTTGCAACTGCCAGCCAGCTAACAGGTTCCCAGGATACCGCCTTTGCTGTGTTGAGCTTAGTTCTGTTTCCCTACCTTGTATTCATCGTAGGGTTGATAGACTGGCTGGATCGCCGACAAAAAACGCATTTAGCCGAATTTGGAGAAGCGATCGCTCTCTCATTTGGCACCCTTCTGACTGTTATCAGTTCAGTCAATCCCCTGCTGCGGACGCTCAATTTACTGAATTCCACAATAACTCTGGGGATTGTCACCAGACGACGTGGCGTTTTGGGTATTACCCGTAATCTCGAAGCGCTGGTGTACCTTACCCACATTACGGGTATAGTGACAATCCTGTGCGCGATTGACTACCTGTTGCCAAACCTGAACCGAGGGGAATGGGCGGCAATTTTGTTAGCCCTCATGCTGGGAGAATGGGCATTTAGCCTGGAGAGTCAGGAAACAGGAGTAGGGGCGACGCATGCGTCGCCCGTACAGGAGTCAGGAGTCAGTAGAATCGCCCAATCCCCCATTTGGCGTAGCAGTGCTTGGCATTTGGGCTTAGCCTTAGCTGGATTGAGTTATGCCTTGCTGTGGATGAATTATCAAGCTGCCTTGGCAAACCCATCGGTTAACGTAACTGAATGGGGCTTGTTGTGGCTAATTACACCCTTATCTGTGACTGGGGTAGCAAATCAGACATCAGGCTCCAGAAGGCAATTGGCTAGCGGGTTAAGTGTAGCCGCCTTGGTTGCGGTGCAATTCTTGACGCTGAGCATCCCCCATTGGCGGTTAGTCAGTTTGGCTGTTGCCACCATCCTGATGTTAGTTAATACCCGTTATCTACGGACACAGAATGCAGCCACAATTACGGTAGGGTTTGGCTTAAGTTTCTTGGGGATGTTCTTATGGGAGGGTGTTCCTGGATTACCTCGCCTATCCCTGGAGGGTTGGTTGGTAGCGGGTGCGATCGCACTTACCAGTTTATGGTTGCTCCGCAGCTGGCTGATTCGCCGTGCTACCGAATTAGCACCCCTTTATGTTCCGGCGACAGATGGTTGGGCGATCGCGTTGTGTAGCGTAGAACTCATCCTGCTGACGCTTCACTCCCTAGCTGTCTATTGGGGGTTTATTTCCCCAGCAGTGGCGGTGCTAATTGCTGGGATTGTGACAATGGGAGCCATCGCTTATCGTAGCTGGCGTCACCCCTCTAACTGGAGCATTTACGCACTGGGGTGGTGTCTGGAATTGTTAACTGCCGAGGGATTGGGCTTTATTGACCGCTCAGTCCTCAACTTAGCGATCGCCAACCTCGCTTTAGGATTGCTCGCCCAACTAATCGGGGATTGGTGGCAACGTCGAGCGGGTATTAGTAATGTCCCCAACAGCTGGCACGTTATCCCTTTACTGTACGGGATTTTGGGTGCTTTACTGCGCTGGGGCACCTTCGCCAACTGGACGGGTTTATCAACCCTTGCTCTGGCGTTGATTGCCATTGGTGTAGGGCGTCGGCGTCAGAAATTTAAACCCCTGATCTACCTTGCCCTGCTGGGAGTGTCTGTTTCTGCTTATGAAGTCCTACTTTATCAACTCTCACAACTATCAGGAGGCTCGACAGGCGACGGCTTAATTGTCATGGCAGCCCTTGGCACGAGTATTATGTATGCCTATCGGGTGCTATCTCCCTGGTTGAGCGAGTACCTACACCTGACGAAGGAAGAACTAAAAGCGATCGCTCATCTTCACTGGGCTTGGAGTAGCATTCTGTTGATGATAGCTACCACCTATCAGCCCCAATCTTTGATGCTGGGATTTGGCGTCGGTGTGTTTTTAGTTCAATATGCCATCTTTCAAGGGCGGAACAACCCCCCCCAAACCCCCCCTTCCCAAGAGGGGGCTAGCGAGGAGGAACACATCAATCCCGCCCCTTACCCAGGGTTGTTTAGGGGGGATGGAGAAATCTGGGTTTACCTAGGTTTCTTAGAAGCCGTTGGAATGCGGCTGTATTGGCTCAGTCTACCCGTAGCACGTCTATTATCAGGCCCATTGGGACCTTGGAAAGGAGCGATCGCTTCTGTATTTGCCTACTTTCTTTTCATCCTGCCGTGGCAGCGTTGGGGGTGGTCGAAACGTCCCTGGACAGTCGCTGCTGTGGCAGTCCCCCTGATCGCCTTTGCCGAAAGTCCAATGGGGAATCACCCAATCAGCTTATTGATTGTCACGGGTTACTACGTCTTCTTCGCCATCCTAAATCAGCAAATTCGGTTTACCTATATCAGCGCCCTATTAATTGACTGGGTGCTGTATCGCTGGTTCTGGCCTCTAGGGCTAAGGCATTCCTTGTGGTATGTTACCCCTCTAGCCCTATCTTTGCTCTACATCGCCCAAGTCGATCCCAATCTAAAACAACCCCAACAAAAACCAGCGCGTCACCTCCTACGCTTACTGGGTAGCGGTGCGATTTGTAGTGTTGCCTTATGGAGCAATCAATGGAGTGGACTAGTACCTGGGGTTATAAGTTTGTTGGTGATTTTTGCGGGGCTAGGGCTAAGAGTTCGGGCTTTCCTCTACGTAGGCACTGCGACTTTTTTAGTCAATGCGTTCTATCAGCTAGGAATTCTGATCTTTGATTACCCCTTCTCAAAATGGGTAATTGGTCTTCTCGTCGGCATCGCCTTCATCTGGATAGCTGCCACCTTTGAAACGCGCCGCGAACAGATTACCGCCTTACTTCGCAACTGGATTACCGAGTTGCAGAATTGGGAGTGAAAGGAATGAGTAATGGGTAATGGGTAATGGGTAATGGGTAATGGGTAAAACCTTCAACTCTAGATACCTCAACAGCGCTAAAATAAATTGCCGATAGCGTTAGCTCAGCGGGACGTAGTCCAGCGATAGCGACTTATCGAGCATCTTGTTCTGCCCTTTGAAACAGGTTCATGATTTCTAGTAACGACTTTCGCACCGGTGTCACGATCGAGTTAGATGGGTCTGTCTGGCGGGTAGTGGAGTTTCTCCACGTCAAGCCTGGAAAGGGTTCCGCCTTTGTGCGTACAAAGCTGAAAAACGTGCAGAGTGGGAGTGTTGTCGAGAAAACCTTCCGGGCTGGGGAAACGGTTCCCCAGGCAAACCTAGAGAAGCGAACG
>DATNQP010000293.1:0-8771 GCA_036703965.1 Leptolyngbyaceae cyanobacterium | reverse complement strand
GCTTCGAGGGCTTCTCCTAAGGTCAATATGTGATTGACAACACCAGCTTGAGCATTAGAGTCAGCTCTGAGTTTGGCATTGAGTGCTACTTGTCTGACCATCTCTAGATAGGCAGGTGTCAACCGCACTTTGATTACATTGTTTTGAATCGTGTAGTTGCAGACCGGAGTTTTCCCATAGCAGGTCTGATTCATATCACTACGAGCTTGCTGGAACTTTACAGCTAACTGTAACTGTCCTTGGGTTTGCTTGAGAGCGGCTGTATAAGGAGCAACAAGGGACTGTGCCTTTGTGTAGTAAAAAGTGTCACTGGGAACTTGGTTGATGTAGGCCAAGGCATTGCGCCAGTGAATCAAAGCCGCCGACCATTGATTATTCTCCTGGGAATTTTTGGCGAGTTGAGCAAGACGGAGTCCCTGATTGTAGGCGTTGGCGGCAATTTGTTCCTGAGTTTTGCGATCGCGTACCATCGCTATCTTGGGCACATAGAGTGCCGATAACTGTTGCGCCTCTTTATAAGCTGTTGTTCCTTGAGGAATCTGCTTGAGGCGGTTCAATGCCGTTTGCCAAGTAGCATAGACGAGTTGCCAGTGAGGTAACGATTGAGCGACACCTTGACGAGCTTGGGCAATCAACGCCGCGTCTTTGGCGACTTGAATATACCCCTGAGCCTGTCGCTCTTTAATCAAGCGCTGATTTGTTTGGGCTAAATTCCGTTTATAGTCCTTAATTTTTTGTTGAGCTAGCGGCTGGAGGTTACTATTTGTAGGCAGTTGTTCTAACTGTGCGATCGCCTCTCGCCAGAGGTTCTGAACTTCTATCCACGTTGATGGCGGATGAGGTGGATTTGCACTTTTATACGACGCCCTGGCTGCCATCTTCAGCCCTGCTACCATCTGATCAACTCGTTCTGCCTGGGCTTGATAAGTTTTAATGAGTTCTTGGGCTTTGTCGTGCTTACTCGACCATATAGGGATTGATTCCAGAATCCCAATCGCGTCTATTAACTGCTGTTGCGCCTCCAGAATGGCTTTTCCAGATTGAGGTTTTTGAAGGGTTTTGGCGCTCCTCTGGCTCAATTCCTGAGCCTCAGGAATCGCTCTACACACTCCAACTACACAGGGACGGGTCAAAGCATAAAGGGTGCTAAAGAAAACTACCAGACTCAAGCCTGTACCGGCTACGATTAATGGCACCAGAGAACGTTTTGACTTTGTTTTCGTGGCTTGTGCTGTCTCAGGTTGCAGATCGTCCAGTGACGCTCCTGGCGTCCCTACCGCTTGGGCGCGATCGTCCGATGGAAGCGCTTCAGTAACCCCTCCTGTTGAACTTCGTTGACCTTCGTTCTCGCTCATGGTATTAGAATCTGGTTCAGGAAGCGGCTGATCCCAAGGATGAGGTGAAGCTTCGTTGGTGGCTGAGGCATTAGCTCTGTGAGGAAAATCGGTCTCTGGGGAGTTGCTATCTCCTGTCATTGTAGGAGAATCGACCTCTGACATCTCCTCAGTAGGAGTAGGTGTTGCCGTTGCTCCCAGGAGTGGCTCCACGCTAAAAGAGCGAAACCCATAAGGCTGATTTTGCCCTATGACTCTCAAATACATTTGTACTTGTTTGCTCACTGACCGATGCTGAGCAAGGATTGCTTGCTCTAAAAGGTCAAACGTTTCTTGTGAATCTGGCATTGCATCGGCTGGGTGTTGAGCCACAATTATCAACGCCCCTTCCTTAAGCAAACATCGAACCTGAACAGGAACAACCTGCGACAGTTTTGACTGCAAATCTCCCTGTAAAAGATGTCCCAACGCTTCTAAATCGTCTGGGCGCGTCGCTGTTTTCATCTGACCACACCATTATTCTAGGTAATTATTACTTAAGGCGGGTTTCAAGTGTACAGCGACTCTTGGCTCGCCTTGGGCGGTTGCGAGTCCACCGTCCCGTAGAGTTATTTAGTTGCTACTACTATTTACTCAAAGCCTAGGCATAGCTTGTTAAGCTACTCCATTAATTAACAAAACTCTATCGGCGCTTGGCTTAATTGAGTAAAGGCTTTGTTTCAGCATTTTCTCCTTACAGGTAGAGGCACAAGACTAGTTTTTGCTGGAATTATAAATGCTAAGGGGACTGCTCTTTTAATCAACCGCCAATGCCTCCTTCTTCTACAGATGTTTGCAGATATTAATTGCGCTCAACTAAAAACTAACAACCTATTATGACTCAGTCTCCCCCTTTAGCTGAACAAGTTTTCTTGATTACCGGTGCTTCCACTGGAATTGGTGCTGCCTTAGCGCGACGCTTAGCTGCTGAGTTTTTGGGCATTCGCTTGGTACTTGCCGCTCGGAACAAGGAGAAACTAGAGGCTGTGGCGACTGACTGTCTCAAAGCTGGTGCTGAGGTTCTAGTCGTACCAACTGATCTGGCTCAAGTTGAACAAGCAAAAGCTTTAGCACACTCAGCTCTTGACCGTTTTGGTCGAGTTGATGCTCTCATCAATAACGCGGGCTATGGGCAGATGGGACCAGTAGAATTAATTTCACCGGAAGACGCTCAACGGCAGTTCGCTGTCAATTTTCACGGACCGTTAGTCTTGACCCAAACTTTAATCCCAGTAATGCGTAACCAGGGCGGCGGACGAATTATCAATGTTAGTTCCCTGGGGGGGCGTGTAGCGTTTCCTGCGGGAGGGATGTATAGTGCGTCCAAGTTTGCATTGGAAGCACTCAGTGATGTTCTACGCATGGAGTTAGCGGCGTTCAACATCAAAGTCAGCGTAATTGAACCCGGACCGGTGACAACAGAATTTTTTGGTATTGCAGGCGAGAAGGTCGATCTGAATGTGCCGGAATTAGAAAAAACGATATATCGTGCTGCTATCCAGACGATCAAAGAGATAGAAAAGCAAACGGCTGCTCTAGCGTGGAGTTCAGAACGGGTAGCCGTTGTGATTATTCGGGCACTCACTGCTCGGCACCCCCGCCCCCGCTATGTTGCGGCAACGGGTGGGAAAACGATGTTGTTTTTGATGACAAAACTCCTACCGCGTCAGTTTGTAGATTTCTTCTGGAAGCGTTTCTATCGGATCGATCAAGTCGAAAAAGACTGGAAAAGCCGTGCTTAGGCGGTAGGGTGGTGGCTCTGCTGAATCGTTAAAATTTGTTAACTTTGAAGGTTAAGAGCGTTTACCTTTAAACAAAATTCCATTTATGGACTTATTAGAGTACCAAGCAAAAGAATTGTTTCGTGAGATTGGCATTCCTGTTTTGCCTTCTCAGCGCATTGACCATCCTAGAGACCTTAAGCGTTTACAGATTCCTTATCCGGTGGTGCTTAAGTCTCAGGTGCCTACGGGTGGTAGGGGGAAAGCGGGTGGCATTCGGTTTGTGGAAAATACTATAGATGCGATCGCTGCGGCTAGGGCAATTTTCAACCTCCCCATTCTCGGTCAGTACCCTCAAGTGCTGCTCGCAGAATCCCGCTATGACGCAGAGCAAGAATTTTATCTGGCAGTAATCCTCGATTATGCTCTTGGGCGTCCTGTCCTTTTGGGTTCTTCCGAAGGAGGTATTGATGTGGAAGCTGTGATAGAGCACATGCAAAGGGTTGTGGTTGAGCAAGAATTCTCGCCCTTTTATGCACGGCGTCTAGCACTCAAAATGGGACTCCAAGGTAACCTGATTGAGTCAGTGAGTGGGATTGTTCAGAAGATGTACCAGCTATTTATCCAAAAAGACCTAGACTTAGTAGAAATTAATCCCCTAGGCGTTAATTCCACGGGTGAGGTAATGGCTCTTGATGGCAAAATTACGGCGAACGATTATGGTCTGGGACGCCATTCTGACTTGGCAACCCTGACATCAACGACTGCTAGCACTGACACTAACCAACAGAGGCTTACCAATCAACTGACTGAACTCAACTGGACAGACGGAGAAGGCAACATTGGAATTCTCTGCAATGGCAGTTGTTTGGCAGCAACGACTTTGGATTTGGTTTACCAGGCAAAGGGAAAGCCAGCCCGTTGTCTAATTGTGGATGGGTATGGCAGCTGGGACTTACACTTAGTGTCTTCTCCTGTGCAACAACTGCAAAATGCGCTACAGCAAATGACGGAAGCTAATGACATTGAAGTAGTCTTGGTGAATATTTTGAGCAGCCCTGCTGCCAGTGAAGAAGTGGCTGAGGTTATTACCACTTATCTGCTTTCTAAAGTTGGGCACAGGCAAGTACTAAGTGCAGCAGACCGGGCAGAAAGGCCGACAGGTATGTCCTCGCGATCGCATCGAGATCAAAGCAACGGCACCGGCACTCTTCATCGACGAAAAGCCTCTTTGAATCAGCTTCCTCACTTTGTTATCCGTATCGTTGGGGGAAAATTTAACTCTGCCGAACAGGATTTGGCGGCGATACCTGTACACTGGATGGATAACTTGGATAAGGCAGTGGCGAAAGCAATATCTCTTGCCAAGTCAGCTGTCAAGCCGTCATGACATTATTTTCATCTGGAAAAAGCTGGCTGTCTTGGTTTGGATCTAGCCTTGCATCTACAGCGTTTGCACCTGACAGCAACTTATGAATTTGACGCCAGACAGCAAAGTCCTGGTACAGGGCATCACACAACCACTGGGTTCATACCACGCAGCCCGGATGAAAGCCTATGGCACGAATATTGTAGCTGGGGTTAGTGCTGGTCAAGGAGGGCAGGAGGTGCATGGTATTCCTGTGTTTGACCTGGTAGAGCAGGCGCACCACCAGACTGGTCCTATTGATGCAACGATTATTTTTGTGAACTCATACGGGGTATTGGATGCAGCACTAGAAGCAATAGATGCTGGTATCCCTCAAATCATTCTTGTTACGGGTGGGATTCCCCCTTTAGATATAGTTCGTCTTCTGAGGAAAGCACAAGCTACCAAAACTCTCGTTGTTGGTCCAAGTAGTTCGGGCATCATTGTGCCGGGAAAAGTCTTGCTGGGTACTCAAGAGAGCGAATTTTATACGCCTGGGCCAGTTGGGCTGATTAGCCGCGCGGGCACACTCACTTACGAAGTCGCTCTAACATTAACCCAGGCAGGACTCGGACAGTCAATCGTAGTCAACCTTGGCACTGATGCGATTGTGGGTTCTTCTTTTCACCCGTGGTTGAAGATTCTAGCAAGGGATAACGCTACCAAAGCAATTGTCTTAGTTGATCAGACTGGCGGTGGCAGCGAAGAAGAAACAATCCAATACATTGCCGATGCAATGGATAAACCTGTGGTTGCCTACGTTGCCGGATGCCATACACCTGTAGACAAACAAGTGGGTAATGCTAGTGCTATCATTGCTGCCCAGCTATCAGGACCCGTCACTAACGCCAGTACAGCCCAGCACAAACTCGCAGCCTTTAAGCAAGCGAAAGTAGCAGTCGCCGAGCGCCCTTCGCAAATTTCAGACTTGGTGAGAAAGGCACTCAAAAAGTAATAGTCATATCACTATGCGACAACGCCTATCTATCGATTTAGGACTGCCAAATTTTTCGAGTCGTTCTGCGAAAAACTTCCCTGATACTCGTGTAACTAGCTAGCGGGTTACACAAGCCATGCTTAAAACATCAGCGCTAGGCACGGCAATAACTTGCCAAAGTGACGGACGCGCCACACACAAGCGGCACACCAAGGGGTCGCTCTGAACACAGGTCAGGAGCATTATGTCGTGGACGACCTGAATCCAATACTCCGAACTCTCGTTGCCGAAGCCTGTAATCATCCACCTAAAAGTTTGGAGCGTCGGCAAACGCTTTGCGAGGTACATCGATTAGTGATGCAGTCTGGCAAGCTCTGGAAAGAGTATACCCCTTACTACAATGACGCTCTCCAAGAGATGTGGGAATTCTGCTGTCAGAATCCAGAACTGTACGACCCTACACTCAAGAGCGTCATCACTTGGCTCGACGATTACCTCAAAAAGCGACTCAGAAATTTCCGAGATGCCAAGTACAGGCAACAGCGTCGGGAAGTTACTGCTATGAGGACAGAGTTTGGGGAAACAACTGACCCTGTAGCCACTTTACCAGCTAGCCCCGATATTCAGCCTGTTCTGGAAATTTGGGAAAAGACCCTAGATTGGGTTGAGACTGACCCAGACCAAGAGTTATGCAATGCTTGCTTCAGAAAACGTTGCCAAGTGAATTGCCAAGCCTTAATCTTGCGCCGCTTCCCTCCAGAAACTCCTTGGCCTGCGATCGCCGCCGAATTTAACCTAACACCCTCCGAGGCTAAAGATTTGCCGAAAGTCTATAACCGCAAATGCTTACCCCTGTTGCGGAAATTCGCCATATCACAGGGGTATGTCGAAGAAAAGAATCGTCTCACTCGAAGGAAGTCGTCATGATTCACAAAGCCCAGACTCCACAAGAAAAGTCAATCCCCATGCCAATTACTCAGGAGGCGCAACAGATTGCTATTGGGTTTGCCAACGAGCAACCCACCCAGCAAAAGGCTCTCCAGGTCTATCTCAATACCCTGGCTGTGTGTAGTGTGAATAACTACTTGCGGATAATGGACATTCCCACAGACTTGACAGCCAGTGATAGCTGGAACCCAGTCGTGCGTCTAGCCGCCGATGTCGCTGACTTGTGGGTAGTAGGTATGGGACGTTTGGAATGTCGCCCCGTGCAAGCGACCAAGCTAGATGTTGAGGGGACTCAAACACCAAAAAATTATCTGCCGTCGCGATTCCTTGACTCGAAGCCTACCTCTAATCCGAAATTGAACCCGATGAAGTGCTACATTCCACCAGGAATCCAGGATGAGCGGATTGGTTATGTACTGGTTCAAATTGATTTGGAGCAACAAGAAGCTACCGTATTGGGATTTTCTCCGACAGCCGCAGCCGATGAGCTACTCATCAGCCAATTGCAGCCCATCAATGACTTACTAAAACACCTGGAAAGTCAAAGACCATTGCACATCATACCAGTCAACTTAAGTCAATGGTACAAGGATGTCTTTGAGGTGGGTTGGCAGCCTGTGGAAGCATTTTTAGACACACAAACAGCCAATTATCCTTTAAGCCAGATGGCTTTTAGACACACCATTGGCAAAAGTATTAGACGGGCGAAGCTGCTTAACTTAGGAAAGCAAGGATTGGGAGCTACTGTAGCTTTGGTCGTTATTCTGACACAACGGGAAGCTGCTAACTTGGGTATTAGCTTGCAGGTATTTCCCCAAGAGGGTGAAACTTATCTTCCAGTTGGGTTGAAGCTCTCTGTTCTAGATGAATCGGGAGCAACTTTTTTCGAGACCTCATCAGGAAGCAATGAGCATCTGATTCAAACACGGCAGTTTGGCGGTCAGCCAGGAGAAAAATTCTGCGTTCAAGTTTCTCTTGGTGAGAGCAGCATTACTGAAGATTTTGCGATTTAACTATCTCACTTAAGACACGCTTGTAGTAAATTAGTGGAGGGTAGCCATACAATATTTTACTAAAGAGAATAATACATAACTCCGAAGAACAGCCTTGGAGGGAGTAGGCACAGCCAATCGGCGGAATAAATACGTCATCTAATACAAAATATGGGCAAGGTGGTCTTCTTAAAGCTGGAGCAAGGTGGCTTTAACCAAGGGTTTAAGGTCACCCTTGACATTGCGGAAGAGGGAAGATTCCCGTATGTTATTGGAGTTAGCGGTTCTTTGCGGCAAGCTCCAGAAGTGGCTGAATCCTATATAGATTGGCAGAAAAAATATTGCCGTTTAGAGTCTAGTTATCGGAGAAAACGCCTATACTTCACGGAGGAAAATTCCTCTGAGGATAAAGGCAGCCAACAAGAAAGTTCTGTCCAAGAATGTTATGAAGCAGCGGAGAAATTGAAGGCGACCTTTCGGGATTGGCTCAAATGTGAAGAATTTCGAGCTATAGAGGCAGAATTGTTCACAGATTTAAACAAATCTGAAGAAATTCGCGTAATCCTTCAGACTGAAGATGAGCTGTTGCGTAAGTTACCTTGGGAGGCTTGGAACTTTTTTCAAAGATTTCCCAATGCTGAACTGGGTATCAGTCCTTTGTCCTCTTACAAGCAAAAACAACTTGCTCCTTCAGAGAAAGTCAAAATATTAGCAATTTTAGGCAATAGCGATGGCATTAATACTCAGGAAGACCAAAAGGTTATAGAGAGCTTGCCTTTTGCCGATGTATGCTTTCTCATTGAACCAACACGCGAACAATTTAAAAGCCTTTGGGAAGACGATTGGGACATCCTATTTTTTGCCGGACACAGTTCTAGTAAAGATGGGGAAAAGGGTTATATCTATATCAATCGAACTGATGAAGGCAAGTTAGAGATTAGCGAATTAAAGGAGACTTTAAGAACTGCGATCGCCAACGGTTTGAAGTTGGCAATTTTCAATTCCTGTGATGGACTAGGATTAGCACGTCAGTTGGAGAGGTTGCATATCCCGCAAGTCATTGTGATGCGGGAACCGGTGCCCGATAAGGTTGCACAAGAATTTTTAAAGTATTTTCTTACAGACTTTTCTCGTGGCATATCTTTATACGCTTCCGTGCGACGCGCTCGCCGGATGCTACAAGAACTCCTGCAAATAGATCAGAAATTTCCTGGTGCTAGTTGGTTGCCAGTTATTTGCCAGAATCCTGTCGCCAAGGACTTTGTTTGGCCTTCGCCACAGCTTAAGCCTTCATGGTGGCGCGAACTTGCCAAACAGTCAAGACAGCATAGCCAGATAGCTCTGATCAGCGGACTTGTGGGTGGCGCGATCGCATTTATTGCAGTAGTCTGG
>DATNQP010000292.1:0-2779 GCA_036703965.1 Leptolyngbyaceae cyanobacterium | reverse complement strand
GTGAAGAAGGGATTTCCTGACCCTGCCCCAAAAATCACCACCCGTCCTTTTTCCAGATGACGGATAGCACGACGCCGGATATAAGGTTCTGCCACTTCTTGCATTGCGATCGCGGTTTGCACGCGCGTCGGTATGCCTATCTGCTCCAGGGCGTCTTGTAGGGTCATGGCATTCATCACTGTCGCAATCATGCCAATGTAGTCAGCGGTTGCACGATCCATTCCTGCCGCCGATGCTTTGAGCCCGCGAAAGATATTGCCGCCACCGACAACAATTGCCATCTGGACGCCATCGCCCACAACCTCTGCCACTTCCGCTGCAATTTCTTGAACAACCCCTGGATCAATGCCGTAGCCCAGTTGGCCCATCAAGGCTTCACCGCTTAACTTTAGTAAAACCCGCCGGTATTTTATCCCCATGCCACGACTCTTTTTTTTCTCAAATTCTCTCCCACATAAGATAACAGCCTAAGGCTTTTCATGTCTCTATTGCCACTGAGAGAAATATATTCTAAGGCAGAAGCCAGAAATAAGCCAGCCGTTCCCACCTCCCCATCGTCCTCACAACGGGTTAAAAACCTCTGTCTAGCCGTACTAGTTTCGCCACTCCAGAGGTCTGCCAATTGCCTGGGTTGATGTTGGTGAGATGTCTTTGCCTGCCAAAAGAGCTGCGATCGCATTTTTCAAATAAGGGAGTTGCACCGCTTCTGGTTCCTCGACGTTATCGTCAATTTGCCCGCTATAGCGGAGAATTCCTAGCTCATCGATCACAAATGCCTCTGGAATCTTCTCGGCACCAAAACAGTGAGCCACATCCTGGGTAGAATCCCAAAGATAGGGAAAATTAAGCTGCTTTTCCCTGGCAAACTTCTTCATGTTTTCAAAGCTTTCTTGCGGGTATCGATTAGCATCTTTAGCATTAATGCCAACCAAAGTAAAGCCCTTCGGCTCAAACTGGGCTTGAATTTGTTTGAGCCTGTCTAAATAGCAGCAAACATAAGGACAGTCGTTGCACAGAAAAATCACCCCTATCCCCCTCCACTGTTGCCGGTAGCGGGAGAGGTGGTGGACTTGAGCATCAATTCCTGGCAGTTCAAAATCGGGTGCATGACTGCCAACGGGAGTACCAAGCTTTTCCATGAGGCTCATAGGACTTGCTTTTTGTGAACAACAATTCTTACTCTTCGGAGCCATTAGCTATAAGGGCTACTTAATGATGTCGGCTCTTTCCTGATTACCCCTACCAACCTTTGGCAACGGCTTGATAGCCAATTAACTTATAGACAAGTTTGGCAGCTGTAAATTGAGAGACTACAGAATCAACAACGGGGGCCAGTTCCATTACGTCGCAGCCGATGACTTGATAGGTTTCAAACACTCGCCGTAAAAAGGTCGTGAGAGCATACCAGTTCAAGCCACCAGGTTCTGGTGTCCCGACACCAGGAATTAGAGCCGGGTCAATTCCGTCTAAGTCAATCGTAATAAATACTCGTTGGGTAGGGATACTCGCGATCGCTCGTTCTATCCAATCTGGTTCTTTAGCAATCTCCCGCGCCCAAATCACCGGGATTGACTTCTCCTTAATTAAGTCAGCTTCTTCTTTACAAACACTGCGAATCGCAATTGGCAGCGTTGGCAACCCCATGTCCACAATCCGGCGCATCACACAGGCGTGATTGTGAATCGAGCCTTCGTACTCATGACGCATGTCTCCGTGAGCGTCGATTTGAATTACGGTGAAGGGTTCTGAAGATGCTTTCCGGTAGGCATCCACAATGCCGGTAGTAATACTATGTTCACCACCTAAGGCAATCACAAACTTGTCGTCTTGAATCAGTTGAGATACCGTCTCACAGGTGACGCCGAGCATCTGTTCCGACGATATCGGTTGACTAGTGCGCGTGTCGGCAATAGAAGCATGAGTGTAAATACGGGCATCCCAGCAGGTTTCCCGGTCTAGTTCATCATCGTAATATTCCAGCTGTACAGACGCTTCCAACAGAGTGTCGGGTCCATTCTCACAGCCTTTGCGGTAAGTTGTCGTCGCCTCGTAGGGAATCGGTAAAATCACTACACGCGACGCTGCGTAGGATGCCTTAATTTCGGAGCCAAGAAATGGCTGAACATGAACAGCGGTAGAGGTTTGCACCAGCATGAAGGGAACACCAAAGCATTTGCAAAACTTAATCGTGACACACTCTGAGGGCTATCAGCAAAGGGAATGTTTGTGGACTGTTTCGGACTACAAGTGATTCATGGCTACACGAGAAGACCCTTGTAACCTGTTATAGCCTGAGCCTCCGTGAATTTGCGGATTTACTCATCCAAAAGCCAGTTTCCCAGAACTTTGGGGTTTTTACCTCAGTGAAATTACTAACTTCTTTAAGAATAGAACAAGTTTTCTGTCCAGAAAATCTTGGCTATTTCCTCACTTCCACACAAGCTGCTGATACTCTTTCTCTTCGGGCAGACAGCTAGACTGGCGGATAGGTACATCATCATTGCCAGGACTTACGCAACTGTCACAGGCGATCGCAACCCGCCAAGCAATAAGGGGATGTCGCAAAGCGCTGCAAGTAAAGGTAGTGAGGGACTCGCGCAGAAGTAACACTCTCAGGACTTACGCAACTGTCACAGGTGATCGCAACCCGCCAAGCAATAAGGGGATGTCGCAAAGCGCTGCAAGTAAAGGTAGTGAGGGACTCGCGCAGAAGTAACACTCTGTGTGGATCAAAGCCGTCAGCTCATTGTAGGCTGAGTCGTGTTGTTGGCCAAAGCAG
>DATNQP010000291.1:0-7169 GCA_036703965.1 Leptolyngbyaceae cyanobacterium | reverse complement strand
TCGGTCAGCATCGGGATACTGATCAATTTTGTTGAATACCAGCAACATGGGTTTGCCAACCTCCCGCAGTTGCGAGAGGGCGTCGTATTCCACCTTGGTCATGTCACCAGCAATGATAAACAGAATCAGGTCTGCCTGTTTAGCCACCTGACGTGCCAAGGCTTCACGAGTTTCACCGTCTACTTCGTCGATTCCTGGAGTGTCAATCAGCTGAATCTGGGAATTGCCTATACCGGGGAGAGCTACTCGCAGGATGTCTTGATTGCTTTCCCCTACAGATTCGGTGCTCAACTGCCAGCTTGCTCCCTGACTGTCGCGGGTAACGCCATGCAGCGCACCCGTTTCAAAGACAGGTTGACCCAACAAGGCATTAAGTACCGAAGATTTGCCCCGTCCCACCATGCCAAAGGCAGCAATCTGCACACAAGTGCGTTCTAGCTTGTCCAGTAGGTTAGCTAAGTCTTCAATTTCTGACTCCAAACCGGCTTGCTCTTGAGGCGTCAAGTCGAGATTGGTGACCAAGTCTCGTAATGCGTCTTGTGCCTGTTTGTAGTTCAGTTCTGCCTGAATTTCTTCAACGCTCCAAATGGCACGGTCTAAATCCTGATCTGAATCCAGAGAACTTAGGAAGTCAGGCTCAGGCAATGAATCTCTCAAAGTCATACCTCATCATAGCTCCTGCCGCTAGGCTCTTGTGAGCTGACCAGCTATTGCGCTCTCTAGCCCCGCTTTACACATGGGGAGGAAAGCGCCTTATAGATTCAGTATAAGAAAAGCGTCAGTTGTACGGAGTAGGGAGTGGCATTGACATCCTCACCGCGCCTAAAAGGCGCGGTGATTCCCAAACCTCACAATTTGGGTTTCTGCTTCTTTCCATTACTGGTTTTTCGCAACTGCCCTTTAGACTTATGCCCATCAGGTCTTACGTTCGCTCCACAGACACTAACCGCAAGTCCTGCGGCGAGAATATTTTGTGCGGCGTTGATGTCTCGGTCGTGGTGTGTCCCACACTCCGGACAGTCCCATTCCCTAACATCAAGTGGCAATTTTTCAACGATGTGACCGCAATTTCCACAGCGTTTAGAGCTGGGGAACCAACGGTCAATCTTCACCAGCGTCCGACCGTACCACTGGCACTTGTATTCCAACTGACGAACCAATTCGCTCCAGCTAGCATCAGCAATCGCTTGAGCCAATTTATGGTTCTTCATCAGGTTCTTCACCGCCAAGTCCTCGACAGCAATCGTTTGGTTTTCACGTACCAGTCGAGTGGTCAGCTTGTTAAGGAAATCCGTTCTTTGAGCAGCAATAGCCGCATGAATTCGCGCTACTTCACGCCTTGCTTTCTCCCGATTGTTAGAGCCTTTGACTTTCCGAGACAAAGCTTTCTGAGCTTGTCTCAACTTATATCTCAGGCGTTTAAAATGCTTTGGATTCGCAATCTTCTCTCCGTCACTTGTAGCAACGAGCGAGGTGATTCCCGCATCAATCCCGACAGCTTTATCAACTTGTGGCAGAGATTTAACCGTATGGTCATCAACCAACAGCGAGACAAACCACCGTCCCGATGCATCCAGCCTCACCGTAACTGTGGATGGTTCGCATCCCTTGGGCAACGTTCGACTCCAGCGGATGGGCAGGGGTTCTGAGCATTTAGCCAGCCACAACTGTCCGTCCTTCCATCGAAAAGCAGCACGGGTAAATTCAGCACTGCCGCCACTTCGCTTCTTCTTAAAGTTGGGATACCTCGCACGACCAGCCCAAAAATTGGTGAAGGCTTTTTGCAGATTTCTCAGACCTTGCTGCAAGGGGACACTGCTGACCTCGTTGAGAAATTGCAAGTCTTCTTGCTTTTTCCATTGAGTAAGCATTCCCGATGTCTGCTTGTAGTCAACTCGATCTTGTCTTTCGTACCAGGCTTCGGTTCTGGTATGCAGTGCCTTGTTGTAGACCAACCTCACGCACCCCATCGTGCGGCGCAAGAGCTGTTCTTGTTCCGTCGTTGGGTAAAAGCGGTATCGGTAGGCTTTTTCTCTCATAGCTTACATTCTAGCGTGTTTCGTGTAAAGCCGTCCTTCTAGGACGGGGTTTTAAACCCAAACTTTCGATAATCTGGTTTTCGCCACTTGAATCGATAAAGTCGAACTAAGTAGCCGAGTAGCATGGGCGAAGCCCACCGACAAGGGGCGAGCGATACACTCATATAATAATGGTGGGATATATTAAGCAGGTCAGTGCCAATAAACATTGTTGGTTTTAGTGATTGGGGATTAGGGATTAGGTATTGGAAATCCTTGCCCAGTCCCCAGTCCCTAGTCCCCAGTCCCCTTTCACGACAAATTTTATTTAATTACGCCTAGCTACTTATATCTTTGTTTGTGAAGAATAATGCTTAACTCAGAAGTAATCGAATCTAATACCCAATTTATCAAGTCATGGCAATACTTTACTCGGCAATTTCCAAGAGGAGAAAATCTTGAAATGGGAGGATTGGCTATTACTTGGAGCAATACAGAAACTACATTTTTTAACACAATATTTGTAGCAAATCCTATTCAAGATGAAGCTGACTTAGAAGCAAAAATAAAATTGGCTCGTGATTATGCTGACAAACACAGCAAGCCTTGGTGGTTAGGTATATGTGAGGATTTGCTACCAGAAAACCTTCGTCCACAGGCTCCAGAGATACTTTCTCGATATGAACTCGTGCCGTTTATAAATTTAACTGGCATGGCAGCCGATAGACTTCTTCCTCCGGCAAGACTTATTTCAACTTTAGATTGTGTTTCTGTTGACAACCTGGAAACAAGAAAAGCGCTAGTTGATATTAATGCTATCAGTTTTGAAATGCCCTCTGAGTCGTTGCGTGAACTGTTTGAAACCGAGAAATTTTGGAATGAAACTGTATTTGCTTCCGTAGGATATCTTGAGGATAAGCCTGTCTCTAGTGCTATGACATTGCTGATCGATGGTCGATTTTATCTAGCATTTGTGGCGACCTTACCTGAATATCGTAAGCAGGGCTATGGTGAAACAGTAATACGGCATTGTTTTGCACAGGCAGAGCAGTACTGCGGTACCTGTCCTACAGTTCTACATGCCTCACCCGCTGGAACTTCTCTATATCAGAGGATGGGTTACCATCCAGTGACATATTTCAAAACCTACACTTCCAATGTCAATTCATAATCTATCTCTCTGCCCACACAGAGGATAATTTATTAAAAAGTAACGCTCTATTAACATCATAAAAGTGCCTACAAATCCAATCGAAGAGATTTACAACTACCTAAAACTATCCGACTCAGTGGCAACAGCAGGACAACCCACTGAAGCCCAATTCTCGGTCATTAAAGAATCGGGTTACCAAGTGGTTGTTAATCTGGCACTCCCAGACTCCCCAAATGCTTTATCCTATGAGCAAGCCATTGTGGAGTCTCAAGGGATGCAGTACATACATATCCCCGTAGTCTGGGAAAACCCTACCCTTGAGGACATCGCCCGTTTCTTTAGTGTTATGGAAGCAAAGGCTGATAAACCTGTATTTGTCCACTGTATTGCCAACATGAGAGTCTCGGCGTTCATGTATCTCTATCGCCTCATTCATGAACGCATGAGTGACGAGCAGGCGAAGAAAGAGTTACATCAAATTTGGACTCCTAATGATACCTGGCAGGAGTTTATCAAGCAGGTCATCGAGCATTATCAGCAACTATCAAGACTCGGCACCAATGTCTAGCAAGACTTTTAAGATACCTTGTTCTTGAGGGCGATCAAAGAAGGAATTACTATTAGTAAGCGATCGCTTCCTCCATTCTTTCTCTCCCCTTAGACCGCGATCGCATCCTACCCCAACTGAAAAAGCGATAACCGTATCGGGATGCTTCGCTAACGCTTTTTGTCTAGTTTCTCCACGGCGATCGCTTCTCTGGACTAACAAAGGCTTGCGCTCATCACACCAGTGCTACCCTACAAGTGGATGGCTCTACCCCAGGCCTAGTTGTTGCCTTAAGGCTTCTGGCACATTGATTGCTGTCTCCAACCCTTGAACATTCTCCCACTTCGTATCCTCATCCCAGGAAATATTTTCGAGGTCTGCACCTGTGAGGTTTGTACCTGTGAGGTTTGTACCTGTGAGGTTTGCTTTATTGAGGGATACGTCACTAAGATCTGCACCGGTGAGATCTGCAATACCGAGGTTTGCGTTATAGAAGTATGCCTCACTGAGATCTGCACCTATGAGGATTGCGTTAATAAGGTTTGCACCATCAAGCTCTGCACTATTGAGGTTTGCGCCTCTAAGATTTGCGTTTATCAGGTCTACACCATTGAGGTATGCGAAACTGAAGTTTGTACCACTGAGGTTTGAGTCTCTCAAATATGCACTACTGAGGTCGGCCATAGAAAAGCTTGCACCACTGAGGTCTATATTACTGAGATCTGCGCCACTAAGAAATTGCCCAACTGTCTCTAAAAAACCGTTAACACCTATACAATGGCTATAGCCAATTAATTTCATCAATTGATATTCATCAAAACTTTCAGTGCTTCTTTGACTACATGGATGGAAAACTAATTGAGTATTTAAGTCATTTTTGGACTGAGCATAGCGGTGCAGTTCAAAGAGCAAAATCATCACATTTAGCCCTGCATAAATATCGACCTTTCGCACTCCTAAGTGTATTCCTTGCACTTGTAGCTGGCTCATTTTTTTCTGAGGGTAGTTATCTTGCAACGCATCAATAAACTCCCCATTACACCAGCGGAGATAGAAATTTTCCAGACGTTTGAACAACTGCACTGGACGAAACTCACTCTCTCTTGCTCCCCCCTTACCAAGGGGGGCTGGGGGGGTCGTTAACAACCCCATCAGGTATTCCACAATCTCCAGCGTTAGCCCACCATAGCCCAGCAAATCATAAATTTCCCAAGCCATCTGAGCATTCTTGACAAGAAATTCCTCCCCCCTTCTGCCCGGTATTGTCCATTCTTCGAGGCTTTCTTTCAGCCGTTGAGCAAACAAAAACTCACTAAAACTCTTGTGAGCAAACTCAACTGAACCCCCCTTATCACTCTTAGCTGGTTGAAGATAAAAAGCAGCCAAAGCATTTTTCAGCGCATCATCTCCCAATCGCTCTTGTGCTTGCTCGATTAACCTGGCTGCACTGTCATTATCTTTAATACGCTCCTTCACCATCGACATCGCCGCACACTCCCCGCCAGACTGCACCACACAGAGGGCGGCTTCTACCAAAATGCGCCGTAACCCTTCTGTTTCCATTGCGGTTAGCTGTCGATTTAGCCAATCTGGACGCTGTTTCGTCAACACCCAATCCAGCGTCTTTTCGTAAATCAGAATTTTTGCCCTAGTCCCCTCAACTCCCTCAAACATCTCCAGTCTCAACTCACCATCCCGGTGCATAGCTGCTAGGAGATAGAGCAGTAGGGGTTCTCGCGCCAATTCTCGCAATTGGTCGGGCAGGCGTTTATCTTGCAAAATCCCTATGAGATCAGTTTGCTCTGCCCCGACCAGTTTTCCCCAATTAGCAAACCATCTGTTCTGGAGTTCATCATCCATCGGCTGGATTTCCACTCGCTCCAAATTGTGAGGCATGAACCGTTCGATGCTATGCAAAGCTAGGGAACGACCTGTGATTAAAACCCGATGCCCCATGTCTTTACTTCGTTGGCAATCTTGTTGAAATTGCCCCACTTGCTTTAAGAATTCTTCTAGTCCGCTGGTTCTGCCCTCCATCACCAACTCATCAAAACCATCGAGCAAAAACAAAAATCGAGTATTTCTATCGGTAAGCCAGCCATCATCACTCGCGGCAAAATCCGCTTGAACCGCTTCTCGCAATGTGTCTCGAAAACTCGCCTGCAATTTTGGGATATCTCGCAAGCGAATTAACACAGGTGTCCAAATCGGATGCAACTGTTGCCGCACCCAGTCAGCAAACATCCGACAAAAAACGCTCTTGCCTCGCCCTGGTCCCCCTTGGACAAACATCACCCGATCTTGTTGCTGGGAATCGTTGAGAATATCCTTTGCCCAATCCTGTAGAGACGTTGCATGCAACGTCTCTACAACATGCCCGTTTTTATCAACTGGTTTTGCCTTCAGCGGCACATAGATATCCCTGAAGGTGAAGCTTTCAGCAAACACCTTTTCCAGAGGCTTGGCGGCAATCTGCTCTGTCAGGTACCTGGCGATGCTGTCGTATTTATCCCCTTCCTGCCTCCGCCCAGCACCATACAATTGGGCCCTCTGCCTGACAGAATCCTCGGCATCCTCCAAGGCTTGCTTCAGGTGTCGGTGAGTCCCCCAAGCCACCCATGCTGTCAAAATCTGAGCTTCATTTGGAGCTATTCCGGCTTGTTGTAGCTGGGTTGACAACAGCTGATTTAACTCTCGTGCTAATTCCGACTCATGAAAGCAGGTAAGGGCATTTCTAGCAAGATGCTCATCAAGTTGAAACTCTCCCAGCTTTTCACACTGCTGTTTGACGGGTTCAGAGATGGGAGTTGCACTGATTTGCTGCAACACGTCATTGCTTTGTGCCAATTCATTCAAGCTTTCCAGATAAGCTAGGGGAAATGCGATCGCCACCCATTCCTCTAGGGTTAGCTCCTGATTCGTCTTTTCCCGATACAGCTTCACCCCTTTGCTAGCAATTCCCACAAAGGATAGTCCTGCCGCCGCAATTGGCGCTGCTGGCATTGCAGCGAGTAAACCTAAAGCGATCGCAAATTCCAAAACCGCTTTAGAAACTTCTGCACCCGTCTCCACTGCCTCTGCTGGTTTCCCTAATTCCCGGATATCAGTATTTAAAAACTTCCAAAGTCTCTTGAGCTGTGTCGCCATCTCTACTCTCTGCCTACCAATGACTCGAACTTAACTCAAGCCGAAGTTTATTGTGTAGACTGCGGACGCACTCACTTGGAAAAGCGATCGCCTATCATGAATGAGTTGTTCGCTATCCAAACGGGACAAGCTTTCACAGGGTATCCGGGTCAATCCCTCGCTCCTGCAACTTAGCAATCAGGTCTGCAAGTTGCTGTTCAGCCATCCTCGCCTGCTGCTCTGCTCGCTCAACCCTTAGCCGCTCTTGCTGAATTACATTCTCTGGAGCAGGAAATCAGTTGCCTTGCTGGTCATACCAGTACAG
>DATNQP010000290.1:0-11428 GCA_036703965.1 Leptolyngbyaceae cyanobacterium | reverse complement strand
ACGACGATGAATCCCCAAAGTCGCACCCTGAAGCGAGTAGAGATAGAAGACGCGGCGGAAGCCGATCGCATCTTTACTGTACTAATGGGCGATCGCGTTGCACCACGCCGCGAATTCATCGAAACCTACGGTTCTCGACTGAATTTGACCGATCTGGATATCTAACCGTCTGTCGATTGACCTAGCGATTGCAAAAATTTGTTGCACAATAGTTGCAAATTCATGGAAGTGCGGCTAGGGATAGAAACCTAGTCGCCTTTAAGTAAGTGACATTCCATCTGCTATGGGGTTGCCTGAGCGAACAGACAAACAGCAAAGGCAGCCCTCAAAAGATGCCTCTTCGTAAGAATTCTTAACGGTAATTCTCATCAAATCAGTTTAACCTAACAAGTTGGGCAACTTTTCGCTCTTTTGTAAGCATCAATAGATCATCTGTCAACTTTAGGGATAGAAAATTTAGCATGAGTAGCAATTTAGCCACCAAATTGCGTGAAGGCACCAAAAAAGCTCACACAATGGCGGAAAACGTTGGGTTTATCAAATGCTTCTTAAAGGGAGTCGTTGAGAAAACCTCCTACCGGAAGCTAGTATCAAACCTCTACTTCGTCTACTCGGCGATGGAAGAAGAGATGGAACGCCACCACGCGCACCCAATTCTCTCAAAAATCTACTTCCAAGAGCTAAACCGGAAAAAGAGCTTAGAGCAAGACTTAGCTTTCTACTATGGTTCTAACTGGCGAGAGCAAGTGACTCCTTCGCCTGCTACTAAAGAGTATGTACAGCAAATTCGGGAAGTCTCTGCATCCGCACCAGAACTGTTGATTGCCCATTCCTACACGCGCTACATTGGTGACTTATCTGGCGGGCAAATTCTCAAGAAGATTGCCCAGCGGGGCATGAATTTATCAGAAGGAGAAGGGCAGGGCACTGCTTTCTATGAATTTAAAGAGATTCCGGATGAGAAAGCGTTCAAGGCGAACTACCGGAAAGCTCTGGATGAACTACCCATTGATGAAGCAACAGCGGATCGCATTGTGGACGAAGCGAATGCGACGTTTGGCATGAATATGAAGCTGTTCCAGGAACTGGAAGGCAACCTGATTAAAGCAGTTGGTCAGATGCTCTTCAACACCCTGACACGCCGTCGCACCCCTGGCAGTACGGAATTAGCAACAGCCGAATAGACGACACACTCTATATTTCTGCTGAAAGGGCACCTCTCGTGGGTGCCTTTTTTGTGGTTCGCATGTCTAGCCGCATTAATCTCGGGTGACGCAACAAATCTTAAACAAAATAAAAATGAAATTAATAACCATTGGTGAAATAATATGCCTATGTGTATTACGTGTCATACAGTGTATAACGATATGGCGCGTTGTACTTTGTTTGGGACAACTATTAATAGCTTTTTAAAACCTTTATCCCGGAAAAATTAACTTCATCGGGAATTTTTCCTTTCCTAATTTTTCTGTTATTACTCAAGTTTATATCTGGAATAAATTAATATAAAATAATTTAAATTTTATCCTAGTTTTAGATGAAAGTCTTACATTGCAAGGACTACACCTATCGTGCAGCTCTATTTTTACTTAGTATTTCAATGTTTTTATCAGTAAAAATAGGCTGGGTGGTAGATAAATTTCCAAATACAAGTAATTATTAATAAAGTGGAAATTTGCCTGGGATTGCGAAGTCAAAGAAAATTTGGGCTGCATCTCATGTCAGATAAAAGCATCGTAACTTTTCTTAACAAAGAAATCGCGATCGCCCCTCGAATGATTACCTTTGTCAACCTCTAGTTTTTAGGAGCAATCAACCTATGTCTCAGCTCATCCCTAATGCACTCACCGCGCCCGTAGGTATTAAGCTCGCCACAACCAGCAAAGCTCATGTCTCGACTTTTGTAGGCAAAGGTGGCACCATTCCGGACGGTAGCGGTAGCTTTCAGGATGACATTATTGTTACGGAAAACTTCAGCATCACTGACGTTACCGTCACGTTGAAAGACTTTGTCCACACCTGGGTTGGCGACCTCGTTGTACGCTTGCGTCACTTGGAGACAGACACGGTAATTGATTTGTTCAGGCGACCAGGTCAACCCCAATTCTCTTCCAGTGGCTATAGCAATGACCTCAACGGCGACTACACCTTTAACAACCACAATATTTGCGACTTCGAGCTGGCAGCGGGGCAGAATGCCGTCGTGCCCAGCGGCAATTACGCCTCTCTAGAATCTCTTTCAGCATTCAGCGGTCTGTCATCAGCTGGCACTTGGCGGCTGATGATCAATGATTGCTCCGCTGGTGACTCAGGCTCTCTTGGCTCTTGGAGCCTTGACTTGGGATGGGGATAAGTTCAGGGGTGTTAGGTCAGTTAGCAGATTAGGGGAAGTAGGGAAGGAGGAGAGGTAGGAGAAGTAATCTCGTGGATAAATCCAGGGGGTTCAAGCGAAAATGTAGTGATTCTTCGCTTACTCTTTAATGTGCGCTTATGCGCCCCGCTTCGCTATGAGATTTTTTGCCTTCATTTAAAGAGAAGACAAGAGCTTGTGAGCAATTAACGAAAAGCACTCTCCCTCTACAACCCCTACTCCCCTTCTGGCTTGTTTACAGTCAAAAAGTTGACTTCCTAACACCGTGAACGAGTGCCACAAGAAGTTCTACAGCAGTCTATTTCTAAATTAGACAGAACTTGTGAAGAAGTTGTGAAGAGAACTGCTTGTGTATGTCCTATCAAATTGGCTACTGATACTCATTTCTCTTGATATTGCATTAAATTTTGGGTAGGGGCGACGCATGCGTCGCCCCTACAAAGTTTTGGATGTAGTGCAGCCACATCAAGAATTTGGTATGACCTAATAACCACGAGAGCTTACTGGACTAATTAGAGAGTTAGAGAGGTTAGGGCTTTTTTGGTATTCCTCCAATCCTGTAGTTTTGTTAAGATGCCTGAATAGTCTTTAAATTGCTGCCCTCCACTCCCCCTAAACCGATGCTGAGTGAAATTTTTCCGTTTCGATTGGAGCTGGATGCTACTGCGATCGCGGGTGCATCTCTGTGGTCGCTGGCGCTGTATTTAAGCTTCTCGTCCTTGAGCCAATGGATGATGGAGCAACTGAATCGCTGGTTTAACTTTGCTGAGCGCCTTCTCTACAGGTCAATTGAGGAATTTGAAAGAACGCGCCAGGGTAGAGAAGCCCAAAACACCTTCTACGCCTCAATTTTCAGCATAGTACCCTTTTTGGCTATTGGTGGCTTGTGCAACTGGGGCGTAGAACTCAGCCTAGGTCGTAGCTGGGCAATCAGTATGGGTATACTTGCCTGTATGGGTTGCGGTGTTTATGAACTCGGACGCCGTGATGGTCAGTCTTGAGTTTTAAAGCTTGTGGAGTTTCCAGTTTATTTGTGCATTGAGTCTTGACGGATTCATCCTCATCTCTTGTTTGAGTCCTTGGCGTATGCCATCTCTTGCCTCAAACTGAATGGAGGTTGCTCCTTAGTGGTTTCAGGCTCCATTAGGTAATTGCAATTTAATCAAGCTGTTATTTATGGTTTTAGATTCCATCTAATTCGACTTCGTGGCAGGAGTAAAGTTCTTGAAAAGCAAAATTTTGTGTCAAGGCAAATGCCTGTTCATGCGTTTAGCACAATGGTTTGTACTTGCTATACTACTGGCTACGTTTCCAATAATTCAACCAGGGCAAGCTACCCAGCCATTTCAATTAGCTCAGTCAATATGGAAGCCATTCTCTTCAAAAGAAGGACGCTTCAGTGTGTTGATGCCTGGTACGCCTAGTGAATCTCAAATGATTTGGGACTGGCAAACGGGCGATATTGTGTATCTATTCACTGTTACACGAGAGGAGGCGGAGTACATGGTTTGGTATGTCGATTATGAGCCTCCTACACGCAGGGTAGACGATGATGGGCAAAGCAGCAACTTCCCTGACATGCTACCAAACACTCCAGAGAAGATGACTGATGTATTGGTAAAAGCAGGTACAGACTGTTATTATAGTCCGAGCATTTGTCGATTAATAAGCGAACAAAGTATTCGTTTGGGAAGTTTTCCTGGTAGGGAAATCGGCTTGCGGTTACCTGGGGGACTTATTTTTAGAAGACGGCTATATCTGGTAAACCGACGAGTGTATATTTTAAGCGTAAGGACTACTAAAGAGAGGTTTTTATCCAAAACTATTGAAGGGTTTATGAATTCGTTTAAATTGCGATCGGAATGATAGCAATAGTAGGGGTTGTGGTGTTTATGAGCTGGGACGCCGTGATTGTCAGTCTTGAGTTTTAAATCTTGTGGAGTTTCCAGTTTATTTGTGGATCGGGTCTTGCCGGATTCATCCTCATCTTTTTTTTGAGTCCTTGGCGTATGCGATCGCTTTTCGCCTCGTTCTGCTAAATTCCCGAAAAGATACTATTGCCCCCACTCAACGAAGTTCTGTGATAGTTGGTGGCATGGTAGGTGCTTTAGTCGGTGCTAAAGTGCTGGTTTTACTACAGCATATTGATGTAATTGGCTCAAGTTGGGAGCGGTTGCTTTTACTCTTAGTTCAGGGAAAAACGGTAGTGGGTGCCCTGTTGGGTGGCTTAATTGGCGTTGAACTGACAAAAAAAATGATTGGTGTTAAGCAGTCAACCGGCGATGCTTTTGTCTATCCTTTGATTTTCGGGACAGCGGTTGGACGGATGGGGTGCTTTCTGACGGGATTAAGCGATCGCACCTACGGAATTGCCACAGCATTACCTTGGGCAGTGGATTTTGGCGATGGCATTTCCCGCCATCCCACCCAGTTATATGAAATCATATTTTTACTGGCTTTAATGATATTTCTAAAAATTCGTACCCGCTACCATCGGCAAGAAGGAGACTTATTTAAGTTTTACATGATTGCTTATTTAAGCTTTCGTCTGCTGATTGATTTTATCAAACCCGATTTTCACCCTATATTCGGTCTGAGTGCCATTCAGATTGCTTGTCTCTTGGGTCTTCTTTACTACTATCGCAGTATTCCTGCAATGTTTGTTTTCAGGCGATCAGCTAAATTTTTTCATTAATTTTTTATGATTATTTGTTAGCTGATTTCTCAATTCTACTAAAAATAAACTGCCTCAATGTATTAGCTGCCTACTGTTCTTTCTGCTTCATTCGAGAGATTGTCACCCTAAAGACTATCTTTGAGTTACAAAGAATAGCAAATAGATAGTAACTATACTTAGCTATGCCTACCCGACCTTACCTGTTTTATGCCTTGACCAATAGTGTCTGCTCAAAATGCCTTGTCAAAGTCGAGGCAAAAATTATTTTTCAGGATGAGTGTGTTTACCTAGTCAAGCACTGCCCCACTCACGGGCATCAAGAAGTGCTGATTGCCGATGATATTGAATATTACAAACAATCCCTGGAATTCATTAAACCAGGGGATATGCCGCTTAAATTCAATACCCCTATCAAATATGGCTGTCCCTATGACTGCGGACTCTGCCCCGATCATGAACAGCATAGCTGCCTCACGCTGGTAGAAGTAACAGACCGATGCAATCTCTCCTGTCCGATTTGCTATGCCGATTCCGGTACTGAAGAATTTTCCTCCAATTCTGATCAACCCCGACGCCATCGCAGTTTAAAGCAAATCGAAATGATGCTAGATGCCGTGGTGGCGAATGAGGGAGAACCCCAGATTGTGCAACTGAGTGGGGGTGAACCAACCATTCATCCAGAGTTCTTTCAAATCATGGATCTGGTAAAAAGCAAGCCAATTCGCCATTTGATGATTAATACCAATGGCGTCAGGATTGCTAAAGATAGGGCTTTTTGCGATCGCCTCAGTCAATACATGCCAGCAATTGAGCTATATCTGCAATTTGATAGCTTTGAGGCGGCAGCACTTCAGGAGTTGCGGGGAGCAGATTTACGAGAAGTTCGGGAAAAAGCGATCGCGCATCTCAATGAGTTTAATATCTCCACTACCCTAGTTGTCACCCTGAAAAAGGGGTTGAACGACCACGAAATTGGGGAAATTATCGACTACGCCTTGCAACAGAAGTGTGTGCGGGGAGTAACGTTTCAACCGATTCAGGCAGCTGGACGCTTGGAGGGATTTCAGGCAAAACGTGATCGCTACACTCTCACAGAAGTTCGTCGGTCAATATTACAGCAGAGTCCCTATTTCAAACCTGAAGATATTCTCCCAGTCCCTTGCCATCCCGACTGCTTAGCGATGGCCTATGCCCTGAAAGTGAAGGGAAAAGTAATACCACTGACTGGTTTAATCAACCCAGATGCCTTTGTGCAGTTGATGCCGAATAGCGTTCTCTATGAGCAAAACGAAGAACTCAAGAGTAAGATTTTCGAGTTATTCTCAACTAGCCATTCACCTAAGTCTGCGGCAAACTCGTTAAAACAGCTACTCTGTTGTTTACCAATGCTACCTGTACCCGAAGGGATTAGCTATGAAAACGTATTTCGGGTGATGATTGTGCAGTTCCTTGACCCCTATAACTTCGATGTCCGTTCTGTGAAGCGTTCCTGCATTCACATCGTACATCCCGATGGGCGGATTATTCCGTTTGATACGTTCAATATGTTTTACCGCGAGGGCAGTGCTGGGAATCAGTTAGTTTCTAACCGTATAGTATGATAGGTGAAATATTATGCGAGAAAGGAGTGAATTTCCACAAGTTATTTTAGCAACATTGGGTGTATTAATAACCAATGCTGCAATATTTGGTATAGGAGTTTATTTAGCACTCCAAAACTATGGCAGTAGTTTTTTTGTTATACCAGCTTTGAGTAGTGCAGGAATTAGCATAACTCAATTAATATATATAATTCCGGTCATCATTTGGCTAAATAGACGACGGCAATTCGCGTTAAAGAAGGGCGTAATTATTGGTGCAGTTATCACCGCTCTACTGAACGGTGGTTGCTATTTGATATTATCGTTACCCAGGTAAGTTTGATCTAATCAAGTGCTTCCTGTACCAGTTGAGCGAGTTTTTGGGCAGCGCCTGGTTGACCCCGAACGGCACGAAGGTGCGATCGCATATCCTCTAATTTTTCTGGATGCTCTAAATAATCAACAACGAGTTGCGCCACCTCTTGTGGCTGAAGTTTCCCCACCAATTCCGGGACAATTTCTTTCTCTGCCCAAATATTAGGCCATGCAAATAGACGCTTCTGGCGTAAAACCAGCTGTAGCATCAGCCAGTTAATTATGGTCGCCAAGCTAGACCCGACTCCTGGTAATCTAGCCAAAAGACCAGGTAAGCCATCCCAGGCACGCATGGCATCTAGTTGTTGCGAGGGTAGTAAAACAATCATCGGCACTGCTAGAGAACCCAACTCAGCCGTATTAGCACCTACGGTGGTTAAACATAGACAACATTGAGATAACAAGTCGTGAGCAGGAAACGACTGCCATAGTTCTACACATAGACCCCTGGATGTCTTGAGAAATGGTCGCTCACTCGTGTCAGTAGCAGGAATAACTAGTGTTGCATCTGCCCATCCTAGCTGCTGAATGAGTGGATTTTGCCCCGTGTCAGCAAAACGAGCTAGTGCTGACAAATCTAACGTCGGAGCAACAGGAATCACAAAGCGAGTTTCGGGTCTAGCTGCGTGGATGTGTTGAGCGATCGCTAAAGTCAATGGTACTCCCTGAGCTAGTTTTGCCGATTTTGAACCGGGCAGCAGACCAATCAATTCAGAATCGAGAATACAGGACCCAGAAGAATTGATTCCCCCTCCTGACTCCTGTACGGGTGGGTTTATCGAATTGACTTGTGGGTAGGCAGATATCTGGGTTAAACCCGCCCCTACGACTGCTGACTCCTGACTCCCCACATCTGCCATCAAATCGCCTACTACAGTTAATTTGTGAGCATACTTTTTCGGAGCATCGGCAATAATCTCCGGTTTCATAACGCCAAACTGGTCAATCCAAGCGTGCCAACGGGCGTCCCACTCGGCATAGACAACAGTTCGATAGCCTAAACGCTTGCCAATGACTACAGGAAAAAATTGGTCGCCACCCAAGAAGACAACTACACCTTTCTCGCGCCAATCCCAATTTTCTGCTGTCTTTCCCCACAGCAAGAACCCAAAGAAATGCTCTGCACCCTGAACTCGGTCTACTTCAGGATAGGATTTCGCGATCGCGGCTTCTTTCCCCGTTGCATTAGGACAAGGGGACAATACCACCGAGATGCGTACCAATGAGGGATTATCCCCTAGTTGTTGTCGCAGTGCCTTCACCACAGGCCGCACCCAGGTTGTTACCTCCCCAGGGCCATTCGAGAGAATTAAAATATCAGCGGCTTGCACTCCTCTAAACTCCTGCTGTGTTTTTTGTGATGAATTGTCGCTGTTGAGCTAAGAGCCATTACCCCATCTAGTGCGTTAGCATCAGGATTCTTGATAGTAATCCAGATAGCTCTAACCGTCAGTAGAGAAGCAACATGGCAAGCCTCTACTTAGCATTTCCCAGAGTGAGAGTTAAAACAAAGCATTTTCCCGGTTAAACCTCAACCACATACACTTAAATCTATTTTTGTCAATTCTATTGAGATTAACTTTTTTAACGGTAAATCTAGAGTAATTACTTCAATACTTGTCAAGTATTGTAAAAAAATATCTCAAACTTCATATCGAATTGTGTCAGATAACGGCTCAAACTCCCATCAGGTAAGCGTTTTCTGGTAAAAACACTTATGTTGCCGAAATACAAACGAAGTAATGAAGAGTGAGTCATGAATTGAAGATTGGAGAGCGAGGAATTACGGTTTGGCAATTGGAAGGGACAGGATTTGTTTTGTGAATTCTTCCTTGTTGCCAATCCCCAAACCCCAGCCACCAGTCCCCTGTCATCACTCACTCCTCAAAACTCAACAGATGAGAAGAGAACGCGCATCAGAAGGAGATTCAGCCGCATGTTCACTCACGTCAAGTCCACCATTCGACACATTACCCCGGATGCTTTGAATGGGCGTCATTTGCTTAAGGTGGTCTATGTCGTGCTGGAGCCACAGTATCAGAGTGCCCTATCAGCCGCCGTTTGCTCAATTAACCAAAGCCAGCCAGATTTAGCGATTGAAATCAGCGGCTACTTGATCGAGGAACTCCGCGACCCAGGAAACTACGAAGATTTTAAGCGGGATATTGCCCAAGCTAATATCTTTATTGCTTCACTAATCTTTATTGAAGACCTAGCTGACAAGGTTGTGGCAGCAGTGGAACCGCACCGCGATCGCCTTGACGCCGCCGTCGTCTTCCCCTCCATGCCTCAAGTGATGCGCCTCAACAAGCTAGGTAGCTTCTCGATGGCGCAACTAGGTCAATCGAAGAGTGCGATCGCGCAATTCATGCGGAAGCGTAAGGAGAAATCGGGCGCGGGATTCCAAGACGGGATGCTGAAGCTGTTGCAAACCTTGCCCAAAGTCCTGAAGTACCTACCGATGGACAAAGCGCAAGATGCTCGGAACTTCATGCTCAGCTTCCAGTATTGGCTGGGTGGCTCCTCGGATAACCTGGAGAACTTCCTGCTGATGCTAGCCGATAAGTATGCCATGAAAGGGCGTCATCTGAGTTTTAAAGACCCAGTAGTTTACCCCGATATGGGCATTTGGCACCCCCTGGCACCAGCAATGTTTGAGGATGTCAAGGAGTACCTGAACTGGTACAACAGCCGTAAAGATATCCCTGCGGACTTAAAAGACCCCTTAGCCCCTTGCGTCGGTTTAGTACTGCAACGCACTCACCTTGTCACTGGTGATGATGCCCATTATGTGGCAATGGTGCAGGAACTCGAAGCGATGGGCGCTCGTGTTATCCCTGTGTTTGCAGGTGGTTTGGATTTCTCCAAGCCAGTTGATGCCTATTTTTATGACAATCCCCAGCTGGCAAAAGAGGGGAAAGGGGGAGGAACCCTCGTAGATACAGTTGTTTCACTCACTGGCTTTGCGCTTGTGGGTGGCCCAGCACGGCAAGACCATCCCAAGGCAATTGAATCGTTAAAGCGGTTGAATCGCCCCTACATGGTGGCACTACCATTGGTGTTCCAAACCACCCAGGAGTGGGAAGATAGCGACTTGGGTCTGCATCCAATTCAAGTGGCGTTGCAGATTGCGATTCCAGAATTGGATGGGGCGATTGAGCCGATTATCTTGTCGGGTAGAGATGGGACAACTGGAAAAGCGATCGCACTCCAAGATCGGATCGAAGCGATCGCCCAACGTGCGATGAAGTGGGCAAATCTGCGCCGCAAGCCCAAACTTCAGAAGAAAGTTGCCATTACCGTCTTCAGCTTCCCACCGGATAAGGGCAATGTTGGTACTGCTGCTTACCTTGATGTATTCGGTTCCATCTATAAACTGCTGGAAGCCCTGAACAACAACGGCTACGATGTCCAAGGCTTGCCAGAATCAGCAGAAAAGCTGATGCTGGAAGTTATCCACGATGCCCAAGCACAGTACACCAGCCCTGAACTGAATATTGCTTACAAGATGTCAGTGCCGGAGTATGAGGAATTAACACCCTACTCTACGCGGTTGGAAGAAAATTGGGGCCCACCGCCGGGAAATCTCAACAGTGATGGGCAAAATCTGCTGGTTTACGGCAA
Source organism: Leptolyngbyaceae cyanobacterium (assembly GCA_036703965.1). Classification (GTDB taxonomy): domain Bacteria; phylum Cyanobacteriota; class Cyanobacteriia; order Cyanobacteriales; family Coleofasciculaceae; genus DATNQP01. Next base: position 801 of record DATNQP010000290.1, on the reverse strand, counting down.
GCAATTCGGCAATGTCTTCATCGGCGTTCAACCGACATTTGGTTACGAAGGCGACCCAATGCGGCTGTTGTTCTCTCGTTCTGCCAGCCCTCACCACGGATTTGCAGCTTATTACACTTATCTGGAACAAATCTGGAAAGCTGATGCCGTGCTGCACTTCGGCACCCACGGTTCACTGGAATTCATGCCAGGTAAGCAGATGGGGATGTCTGGGGAGTGTTACCCAGATAACTTAATTGGCTCAACTCCTAACCTCTACTACTACGCCGCGAATAATCCCAGTGAGGCAACCATTGCCAAGCGCCGCAGTTATGCAGCGACGATTTCCTACCTCACGCCACCTGCTGAGAATGCAGGTTTGTATAAGGGTTTGAAGGAACTAAGTGAGTTAATTGCTTCTTACCAAACCCTGAAAGATACGGGGCGTGGTACTCCAATCGTTAACACGATTATGGACAAGTGCCGCTTGGTGAATCTGGATAAAGATATCGCCTTGCCGGAGAACGATGCCAGTGCGATGACGGCTGAGGAACGGGATACTTTGGTCGGCTTGGTGTACAAGAAGCTGATGGAGATTGAGTCTCGGTTGCTGCCTTGTGGGTTGCATGTGATTGGGAAGCCGCCAACTGCGGAAGAAGCGATCGCAACTTTGGTCAATATTGCTGCACTTGACCGTCCCGAAGACGAAATCCTATCTCTACCCCGAATTATCGCCAATAGCATCGGGCGGGATATTGATGAAATTTACACCAATAACGACAAAGGCTTCTTAGAAGATGTCCAGTTGTTGCAAGACATCAC
>DATNQP010000289.1:0-20327 GCA_036703965.1 Leptolyngbyaceae cyanobacterium | reverse complement strand
TAAGCCATTAAGCACAAAAAAACGGGTTAACCTAATATTGGTCAACCCGTGAGCTTGGGAACGCCTAGAGAGACTACTTCTGCAACACAAGTTTAACGTTGGCATTCTGCAAGCCGCGCTGCTTGACTTCTGCCAAAGTCTTGTTGACTGCATACTTCTGGTTGATCGAATTGATCAACTCGGTTTGGTTGTGCTTCTTAGCAACGCCCCACAGGTCAGCAATCAGGTCAAAGGAACCATCGCTATTGCGAGACCAGCCGAGATCATACTCACCTTCCAGAACGGCAACCAGGTCGGCTCGAACACGCTGACCATTGTAGCCACGAACATCGGCTTCCGACTTAACGGAAATACCCAGGTCACGGAGAGAAGCCTTCAGGATTTCGGCGTCGGTGATCTTGGTGCGCAGAGTGCTAAAATGAGACATTTGGATTTCCTCCAGTAGAGATAGAAGAGATACGACAACGTAGCGTTTTACTTTGTTGAGTATGCCGCCTTCTGAAAATGCGGCTTTTTGTCAAACTGCTAGCAAGTCCTTGCTAGCCTTTACTCCTGTTGGGAGCAGGAGAAAGCCTTTTAAAACTCCATTCGCTGATATTCAGCAACGGAGGCTGCCGCAGGTCGCGCGCGCTGCCTAGCCCAGTCCCTCAGGGCTGTTACCTGCTCGGTCATAGTCCGGGAAAGCGGTAGAGTCGCTTTGATAGCCGCTATGATATCCAGTTGAGTGAATTCCCGGTCTTGAGCAAATGCCTCATACATCGCGGCAATAAGTGCTTGCTCAATTTCTGCTCCAGAGAAGCCATCGGAAACCTTCGCCAATTGCTCAATGTCGAAGCGAGCAATTTCCCGACGCCGCTTACTGAGGTGAATGTTAAAGATTTGCTGGCGCTCTTCGGGGGTTGGTAAATCTACAAAGAAGATTTCATCAAAACGACCTTTGCGAAGGAATTCTCCCGGCAAGCGCTCAACTCGGTTAGCCGTTGCCATCACAAATACGGGTGAAGTCTTCTCTTGCATCCAGGTGAGGAAGGAACCAAAGATGCGGCTTGAGGTACCGCCATCTGAATCAGAAGAACCAGTAGTGCCAGCGAAAGACTTATCTAGCTCATCAATGAAGAGGATGGCTGGAGAAATGGATTCTGCTGTTTTGAGGGCGTTGCGTAAGTTGGCTTCTGAACGTCCCACCATTGAACCATCATATACCCGACCCATATCTAGGCGCAGCAGTGGCAGACCCCAGAGGCGAGACGTTGTTTTGGCAATCAGAGATTTACCACACCCAGGAACACCCAGAATCAACATCCCTTTCGGTTGGGGCAACCCGTATTCTCTCGCTCTTTCCGTAAAAGCATTAGAGCGCTGTTTGAGCCACCGCTTCAGCTCTTCTAGACCGCCAACTGAATCAAGGGTCTCATCTTCTTCAATATACTCCAAGATGCCGTTGCGGCGGATGAGCTGTTTTTTCTCAGAAAGGACAATATCAACTTCCGCTTCGGTGAGACGCCCTGCTTTGACTTGAGCTTTCCGATAAACTTTCTCTGCTTCGTCATGGGTTAAGCCCAAGGCAGCTTTCAGGAGCTTTTCTCGTGTTTCTGTCGTAGTGCGACGAGTCTTAGTTTGCTCTAGTTGATGAGATAGTACTTGATTGAGTTCTGTCAGATCTGGCAAGGGGTAGTCGAGCACCACCACTTCCTTTTCCAACTCAATCGGAACTGTCTGCACCGGAGACATTAAAATAATTGTTTTCTGCGTGCCCTTGAAGCTAGCGATCGCATCCCGTAACCACCGGGTCGTTGCTGGCGAATCAATGAAGGGGTGTAAATCTTTAAAGATATAAATACCGGATTCTTTCTGCTGAATTACCCATTGAATTGCCGCTTCAGGAGAGACAGTATTGTGCTGGGTGATGTTGCGTGATTGACCGTACTCCACAATCCCATGGGTGACAGTCCATACAAAAACACGCCGTTGCTGAGACTTCGCTTGTGCAATTATCGATATGGCTCTTTCAGTCCGCTCTTCCTCGGAAGTCACGAGGTAGATTAGAGGATATTGAGCTTGAATGAGAATACTGATCTCTTCTTGCATGACTATCGACCTAATTAGAGACGGCTCAACCACTGCCCAAACATCATCGAAAGACCAACCTAGTCAGTTCTTTTTGATACCAATATCAACAAGGAACTAACTCTTCTTCCCCCTGAGAATTTGTACGGGAACTTACTTCCTCTCGCACCTTTTCTACCGGCAACTCTTCAGCCAGAAGACTGGGCTGATTTTCCAGGGAAACCATTTCCCCACCTTTGAGGACTACGGAGCTAGTACATTCAGGACAACTGTAGACCTGATAGGCTGTTCCGTAGGATGCCTCTACTTCATCGACTACCTCCGGGTGGCGCAGATAGAAGACGATTGCTCTCTCAACCATTGCCGACATTGAGTCTAAATCAACAGCTGCTCGAATCTTGAGCTGGCGGTGGAGTCCTGGTGGGAGATACAACGTAACCTTTTGCTTGTCTTGCATATAATTTTCAGTTGTTTTACCCGGGTATGCTAAGCAAGATTATCGGGTTCTTCAGGCGCTGTCAATACCTTAAACCAGTATGACAGCATAATTGTTACATTCATTTACATTTTCCGGTTATCGAGGGTCATCTAGCGGATGAATATACACACTCACCGAAACTGGAAACCCCTTTACCAGTGTCCATTTTCAAGGACCTTACCAAAGAAGTCGGTCGCCACAAATCACAAGTCACAAATCATCAGCCAAGAGAAGCCAGCCGACGGCGAACTGGGACTTATGTACGAGGGAAGCTCGTCGCAGGCATCACGCCGCTGGTAATCATGCTGTTAAGCTGCCGTGCCTCCAACATAGGTTCGCAAAGCAACTGGGATACCTACCGCAACCCACGCTACGGTTTTGAGTTTCCCTATCCGAGCAACTGGGTGCCTTTCCCCATGCCAGACAATCGCGATGGTCAAGCCTTTCGCGACCCTCAGAATGCAAGCTCGGAGATTAGAGGATGGGCAGCCAACGAATTGTCAGAAACAGTTGACTCTCAGACGAAGAAGGAGGGACATCGTTTGAATCTTGAACCCTCACCGTCCTCTATGCCAGCAAAAGACAGCCCAAAATTTCAAGAACAGAACTTCACGACAGAGCAAGGGGTGACCGGAAAACTGCGAGTGGAGATTGGTTCTGATACCAGTTTGATGACGCTGACCTTGAGGCAGGGAAACGTGTTATACAACTGGCAGGGACAATGCAACAGTGAGCAATTTGCGGATTACTATCGCTTTTTCTATTACGTTGCCCGTCAGTACCGTCTGCCACCCCTTGAGAACCAGTGACTCGTTACCAGCGACACCGATAAGCTTCAATTTTTCTAAAGGTCGTATCTCCTAGAGGTAATGTTTGTAAAGTATGACCTGTAGAGCAATGCCTTTTGTACCAGCTATGCCATCTGAAACTCCGCCCTCTTTAAATTTGCCGAGCGATCGCACACCCTTGCGGATTTTGATAGTGGAAGATGACCCAATGATGCAGCTGGGTTTAGAGCAATCACTAACAGCTTATCCCCAAATTACAATTGTCGGACAGGCTGAAGATGGTTACATGGGCGTCGAAACTGCCCTGAAATTAAATCCCGATCTCGTAGTGATGGATATTGGTCTGCCCCGCTTAGATGGCATTGCCGCCACCCAGCAAATCAAAGCGGCACTTCCTGATGTCAGAGTGGTGATGCTGACCTCCCATACTACCGAGCGAGAAATTATTGCGTCGCTTTCTAGTGGGGCAGATGCCTACTGCATTAAAGGCGCGAGTGTGGATCGACTGCTCCAAGCGATCGCAGCGGCGGCTGAAGGTGCCACTTATCTTGACCCTCAGATTGGTCGTCAAGTTCTCAAGCATCTCTCTCCACCTTCTCCCACTGGCAATATCGCCAATTTGTCGCAGCGGGAGACGGAAGTCTTAAAACTGATTGTTGAAGGCTATAGCAATCCGGAGATTGCCTCAGCACTTTACCTCAGCGCCAATACAGTCAAGACCCATGTCCGAGGGATTATGAACAAACTATCAGTTGATGACCGAGTTCAGGCAGCGGTACTGGCGCTGCGTTCTGGCTTGGTGTAACTCAAACATGGAAGTCTGAGCCGAGGCAACACTCAGTCATGAGATTGAGAATTCCCCGCTAAGCCCGACCGGTATAACGGGGGAGGACGTCAAGATTAAGTATCAACTTTAAACGTACTCACAGATGCCTGCAATTCCTGAGCAATTCCTACCGTCTCTTGAAGAGAGCCAGAAACTTGTCGCGTGGAATCCGAAGTGCGTTCGGAGACCAAGGCAATCTCCTCCATCAACTCAGTAATGACTTGAGAGGTCCCAGCCTGGGATACAGTAGCATTGGAAATTGATTGTACCAAGACGTCAATCTGACGAGACACATCCAAAATCTCGCTCAAACTCTGCTTAGTATTCTGAACCAAATGGGTTCCTTCAACTACCTGAACTGTACCCAGTTCCATTGCCTCAACCACTTCCGCCGTTTCTTGTTGAATACTTTCAACAATCTGTTCAATTTCTTTCGTCGCCGCCGTAGAGCGAGCAGCCAGTTCCCCGACTTCTTCAGCAACTACGGCAAAACCTTGACCTTGTTCACCAGCCCGCGCCGCCTCAATCCCGGCGTTAATTGCTAATAAGTTAGTTTGCAGGGCGATTTGCTCAATCAGTGAAGCAACTTTAGAAATCCTTTGGGACGATTCACCCAAGCGCTTGACTTTTTTCGCAGTTTCTGCAACAGTTTCTCGCAGAGTGAAGATATTTTCGACAGTACGATCCATGGCTATCCCACCCGCTTCAGCGGTAGAAGAAGCTGTGCGAGCCACAACAGCGGCTTGACGAGCATTCTCTGCCACCTCTTGAATCGAACGGGTCATTGCTTGAACCGAGTCCAGGGTACAGGTCGTTACCTCCGCCTGTTTGAGAGCTTCCAGAGAAAGTTGACGAATCGCCCCTTCGTTGTCTCCTAGTGAAGCGTTGAGTTGAGTTGCAGCTTTTTTCACATTCGTAACAATTCCCCGCAGACTTTCAACAACCGAATTGAAGAAGTCAGCAACGGTACCAATTTCACCGGCGGTTACATCCGCCCGTACCGTGAGGTCACCTTGAGCTGCCCCTTCAACATCCGAGAGCAGTTCTAAAAGCTGAAGCTGGAGTTCTTCTTTTTGTTGACGTTGCTCTTGAGCCAGACTTTCAGCTTTTTGCCGTGATTGCTCAATCTCTGCTAAATAACCCATGCGGTCTAAAGCAAGCCCAACTTGAGTCGCTACCTGCTTGAAGAAGTTGATTTCCGACTCTTGCCACGCTCGCGTACTCGAACACTGATGGGTCACTAGTAAGCCGTGTAACTTGTTGTATGCCAGAATAGGTGCTACCAAATTCGCTTTGACTTTGAAGGGTTCTAGTTGACCCAGATAACACTCGGTTAAGCCTGCTTCGTAAATGTTCTCAATCGCCTTAACACGACCGCGCTTGTACTTTTCAACATATTGCTGGGCAAAACAGGGGTCAGCAATGTTTGCCCCCAAGGCTTTTGGCCACGATGCACCCACCGATTCGGCGACGATGGTTCCTTGCCAGTTCTCGTCAAAGAGATAAACAATCGCTCGGTCTGTTTTCAAGGTTTCACAAACGCCTGTAATTCCAGCCTGGTAGATTTCTTCAGCTATGACCGATTCCCGAACACGAGAGATAATTTCATTGAGTTGTTGGGCACGCTCGGCTTCAGCTTCTTTCTGCGCTAAGAAACTTACGCGGTCTAAGGACAGTCCAACTCGAATGGCTAACTCCTGAAGGAAATCGATTTCAAACTGCTGCCAAATATGGGGTGCTGAACAGTGATGAGCAATTAGCAAACCAAAGAGGTGACCATCCTTGAGAATGGGTGTTACTAAATTTGCCTTGATTTCCAGTCGTTCCATTAATCGTATGTGGTCAGGGTGAAACCCTGCTTCAAAGACGTTATTGGTAGGAACGACACGACCATTTGTGTACGCTTCTAAGAGATGCTCCCCAATACAAGAGTCTTCGATTTTGCTTCCTAAGGCTCGCGGCCAAACAGGAACAACAGCCTCAGCACAGACGTAGCCACGCCAGTCAGGGGTGAAGCGATAGATAACAACTCGGTCTGCTTTCAGGGTTTGGAGAGCGCCTTTGACTGTCCTATTAAAGACATCCTCTAGATCTTGATCTGTACGAGCGCGAGAGACAGCAATGTCTCCAAATAACCGTGCTTGCTCGGCTTCTATTTGTTGCTCATGTAATAAACCCCTGACTTGTGTCACCAGGTTATTAAAGGCTTGAGCCAGTGTCTGAGTTTCGGTAGGTCCAGCGAGTTTTGCCTGAACATTCAAGTCGCCTGCAACCACTTGCTCAGCGGTAGTAGCCAACTGCCTCAGTGGTGTTGCTAACCGACGGGCTAAAAACACAACCGCTGCTGCAATGATTCCGCCAAGGAGCAGGAAAATCAAAGAGAAGGTTAATGCTGTTTGACCACTGGTAGCCTTGAGTTCACTCAGTTCAATCGAAGCGGCAATGATCCAGTTAGTCTTAGGGACTGTAGTTAGGACGTAGCTTCTCCCACCTTCATTAAATTTGGCAGATAGTAACTGCTCTCCAGACTTTGAAGTAATCCACTCGCTCTTCACTCCCTTGGGGAGTGCTGTTGTTACCCCTTGCCCAGACTCACCTTTCTGGGTTTGGATAGTTTCGATCAGAGTCTTTGCCCTCTCTCGTACCGCTTCGCCCCCCCTTACTTTTTGGTTATCGCCAGTCTCCTCACCGCCGATACTATTGACAATAGCAATAGTGCCGTCTTCTTTAAGGGCTAGAATCTGGAGGGTTTGAGAACGCGCACTGCTCAAATTTCCCAGAGTATTGCTAAATAAGGAGCTGAAGGCAGTACCAGGTAAAACGCCTTTGACAACACCGAGGAATTCACCAGAAGCGGGATCTGTAATGGCTTGGTTTAGTTCAACTCCGAAGGTCTTGGAAGATTCATCAAATTTTGGTTCAATAAACTGACCATTGGTACCAGTTTTAGCCTTTTGCCACCATTCCTCATCGCTCTGGACAAAGTCAGAGGTGGGATTACTGTAAGCTGTGTTAAATCCGAGCTTGTCAGTAAAAAAGATCTCGCCAAACTTGCTGATTTTTGCTGTTCTGCTGAGATAATCATTGAGAACTGGATTGGGCTGAAGTAACTTGGTTGCCGAGAAAGACTTTTCAAGCTGGTCAATGGGTACTTTCTGCAAGCTTTTTGTTTCAGCAGCTTTGGTAGTGGCGCGAGCAGCGTTAATTACCAGAGGGTTACTAGCGACAGTGGCTGGAATTTTCTGCGACTCTTGCAGCAGTTCATAAAAAACATTGCTCGCAAGCAGCGCTTCATTCTGTAATAACTGATCGGTTTGTTGTTGGGCACGTTGGGAAACAATACCGTAGCTCACTAATCCAGCCAACCCCAGTGGGAGCAGCACCGCCGGTAAAATGGTCATCAACAGTTGAGCACGTAGGGGAGCGCTTCGCCGTTGCGGTTTAGCTGCATTGCTTCCCCCATTGCCTGAGATAGGCTCTAGATGAAGTTGAGTGTTACTGTAATTAGTTAAACCATTAGGACTTACACCATGTAGGGAATTTTTCCCTAATCCATTGAGTTCCTTGTTGTAAGGTTTAAGCTCTGGATCAAACTGAGTAGTCATGAAACGTTCTCCTCGAAGTGATAGGAAATTGGCAAAATCTTGGAAATTTTTAGTGCAAGAGCCTAATCTCTGTGCAGAACAGATGAATATGCGCGATCGCTACAGCATCCCGTGCTAGCGTTATTTGTTTCTCTTGGAGAACACACCCAAGGCATTAGAAAACTAGACCTGACCCAATTTGTCTGGAGTAGGCAATTGAAAATGATGTAGAACTCTACCGCCTCACACCTTCACGCTTCCCAAACAACCAACGAAAGCAAAAACTTGGTCGATGCGGATCATTACTGGGCTGCATAGCTGGAGATTTTCGGTTGTTGAGCAATGCAGCTTGGGAAAATGTTTTTTTTAAAGCACTCGTCTACAAGCCACACTCGCAGCAGTAATGCCACCGCCCGCTGCGATTAAAGCGCCCATTGGACCGCCAACTGCCTCACCCGCGATCGCCATTTCAATCGCCACAGCTAAAACGCACTCGTCTAAGCAATCTTCCGAACCGGGTTGAGCATCGGGATGATTGTCTCTCCAAACTTGAGCTAAGGGAAGCGCCAGTTTTGTCAGCTGATTATTCAGGTCAAACTCCCGCAATTCTTCGCGAGATACATATTCAGAAGTAGTCGGCTTCAAATGACTGGACTTTTTCTCTGAGTTGAAGGAACCCATAGTGCTAGTACCTAAAAAACACCTATTCAAGATGGAGTGAGATCGAAGCGCAAAAGATAGATACCCCTGACGGTGTCCAACCTGTAGCCGAGCTAAACTGAAGGGACTACCCATGAAGAGTCCAGTGCTTTCACTCTCTAAGACGGTTGAATCTGTAAAATTTCTTGTATAACACGTATTACGTTTTGTATGATAGGTCAATTGACTGACTATCAGCAACAAAGTCAAGTAGGCTTTATCTAGTCTTCATCAATTGCTTAGCGCTTCCGTCGGGCAAAATAGAGATAAGCGCCCAACTGCCTATCATCCTGATGAGCTATTGCCTCAACCCCCGCTGCCCAACGCCCCAGAACCTAACTGGAACCAACTTTTGTCGAACTTGTGGGTCAAAGTTACTGCTCAAAGACCGTTACCGAACAATCAAACCGATTGGGCAGGGTGGCTTTGGCAAAACTTTCTTGGCAGTGGATGAAGATAAACCCTCCCATCCCCGTTGCGTGATCAAGCAGTTTTTCCCCCAAGCTCAGGGTACTAACACAGTTCAAAAAGCAGCAGAGTTATTTACTCAGGAAGCAGTACGACTTGATGAGTTGGGCAAACATGCCCAGATTCCTGAACTGTTGGCCTATTTTTCGCAAGATAGCCAGCAATATTTGGTGCAAGAGTTTATTGATGGGAGGGATTTAGCCCAAGAACTAGCAGATCATGGTGCTTTTAATGAAGCTCAAATCCGGGCGCTACTCAATGATTTGCTGCCAGTGCTGCAATTTGTTCATCAACATCAGGTAATCCACCGGGACATCAAGCCAGAAAACATTATTCGTCGTACTCCCCTTACTAAGGGGGGGGTAGGTCAACTTGTTCTCGTTGATTTTGGGGCGTCGAAAGTCGCTACAGGTACCGCCCTAGCACGAACGGGAACAGCAATCGGTTCAGCGGGCTATATCGCACCAGAGCAAAGCCTCGGCAGAGCCGTTTTTGGCAGTGACCTCTATAGTCTCGGCGTCACCTGCATCCATTTGTTGACCCAGACGCACCCCTTTGACCTGTTTGATGTTAGCGAGGGTGTCTGGGTGTGGCGGGATGCCTTGAAGAGTCCAGTAAGTGATGCTCTGGGTCGCATTCTCGATAAGATGCTGGAAAGTCCCATCAATCGGCGTTACCAATCAGCGGCGGAGGTGCTTCAAGCTTTAAATCCTCAGACGCCCCCAGCAGGGAGAGTAAGTTTTCAGCAATCGGCGACACCGGTGGCAACATCGCCTGTAAAGTCACAACCCCCTGTGACCAAGTCGAGCGGTAAGATTGATGACGAATTAGCAGAACTGAAGTCTCAGTTTCTCGGCACTCCTTCTCCCAAAAGCCCAAGTCAAAAATCGACATCACAGCAAGCTTCGTCTCCCAGTCCGCCAAAATCCCAAAGTCAAATAGACCTTGAATTGGAAGAGCTAAAATCCCAGTTTCTTGGTTCTGCTCATCCTAAACAGCCTCCCACGCAGACTTAAGGGACTTCTTTTTATGAAGTCCCTAATGTGTCGGTTTACAGAAGCAATTCCTGTGGGATAGCTGGACTTCATCCCGCGATCGCTAGCCCTTCACGTCATTAAGCCTGATACAATACTTTACAAATATTTAATTTGGTTAATCTATTATGAATTCCGAACTCTTCGTCAATCCCCCGGTCTATAGCCTGATTATGGTGACGAATTTTTTTGCGATCGCTTTTGGGTTCATTTTCAAAGATATGTTGGAATACCAGGTTGCTCAATGGGATACCAACCGTCTGTCACAGGAACGAATTAATTACAAAACACCTAATATAAAGATTGCTTATTCAGGCTTATGTATCTCTTTAATTGTCTTCATGGGAGCTAGTCTCTCAGTTTTTGGTCTGGTCTCCTGGCTTGCCTACATCTTTGCTGCGATCATCGTTTTGCCGACTGCGTTGCTTGTTTGGGTGCAACTAGGGTCAATGCTCAGTTTACTGGTCAGCGGCGGCTCTGAGGCAGTGGATATTGATTCGTATGGGGCAGGAGAGAGCTTTGATGTACAGGCTCCAAAGCCAAAACTCAATGAGTAATACGAGACTTCCGTCAGCTCTCCTCATGAATCAGGGTATCTGGAGGGAGTAGTGCCATTGCTCTTAACTACCAGCAAGGGAAGAAGCACAAGCAGGAAATCCGGCAGCATTGAGAGCGTTAACAGCTGCATCGCAGTTTTGCACCCAGTATTTAGAGTCAAAACGAACAAATTGGCACGTTTTTTGTGGGGCTGCTACCCTTGCCAACACCGGCACTTTGAGAAGATTTTTTTTGGCTGAGTGTCCTTGCAGAATTGTTTTTAAGTGAGTAAGCTCGCTTTTGGTGACTCGCTCAGGAGTCAGTTCCACAACCACCATAGGTACGGTTTCAAGCAACTCGGCATCCTCAATAATCATCTGAGTTTGTTCCTCTCGTCGGTCTACCTTACCCCAAATAATGAGACGGGCGTCAGCTTGGATGACGGAACCGATACGCTCGTAAGTTTTAGGGAAGACAACGCCCTCTGCTTGACCGCTCAGGTCTTCCATCTGCACAATTGCCATAGCATCGCCTTTTTTAGTAATAATCGGCTTGACATCGGTCAGCATTACAATTGCGCTAACGGTCGTCCTTTTGTTTTGCTCAGCTAACTCATTCAGGCTAATTGGAGATAAAACTTTAGCAATTTGACCAACTGCCTTTAAGGGGTGGTCAGACACATAAAAACCCAGGAGTTCTTTTTCCAATCGTAACTTTTCCTGGGGTGAGAAATCAGGAACATCAGGAGCCTTGGGGACGGATTCCCAAACAACACTACTGGTATTTTGATTTCCACTTGTGGTTTCGGAGGAGCCAAAAAGGCTTAACTGAGGACTCTCGCGTTCTTTGGCACAGCTTTGTGCCCAAGTGATTACTGAATCCAAATACTTGATCAATTGATTCCGATTGGGGGCGATGCTATCAAAGGCACCACAGTGGATCAAGGCTTCCAATGCACGACGGTTAACAGTTCGCAAATCAACGCGATCGCATAAATCTGCTAATGACTTAAATGCTCCGCCGGTAGCACGAGCCTTCAAAATATACTCAATTGCCCCCTGTCCCAAATTTCGTACAGCCGACAGCCCAAACAAAATTTTGCCCGCTACTGGCGTGAAGTCGATCTCCGAACGATTAATATCGGGTTGCTCTACCTTAATTCCCATACTGGAACAGGTAGCCATATATTTCTGTACCTTGTCCTGAGTGCCGCTACTCGCCGTCAGCAGGGCTGCCATATACTCAACGGGATAATTTGCCTTGAGATAAGCGGTTTGATAAGTTACATAACCATAGGCAGTCGAATGGGACTTATTGAAGCAGTTTGAAGCTACTAAACCTTTAGCCAAAATAAAGTTATGATCGCGCTCAACCCCAATGTCATAGACGGATTGAGTACCCAAAGATTTGCGACCAATAATTTTAACCACGTTCGTAGCTCCTGAATGAGTTTCTCAATTTTATTCTCTTACAGCTGATGTTCTAGTGGAATGTCTCTACTGTGTGATACACAAGACATGGTGTCGCCTCAGCTAGCTGCTAAAGTGCGATCAGCTAACTGCCTCCTGATTTTCCAGCGAAGACGATTAATGGTAAAGCGTCCAAAAAAGCGTTCAACCAAGCGTTCAACCAGACGTGCTCTCCTGATTGCAACTGTGTTACTCGTCTTCATCACCTTTACTCCTATCATCGTGCTATCTAGCAGACAGCCAACGATGACATCGGCACCCCAGCTGCTTACTGACCCATTTTTGCAACTGCCGACTGAGACTTCAGTGCGAGTAGTTTGGTTTACTGAGTTTCCGGGTTCAAGCCATACCGTCACCTACGACCAGGGACGCAGTCGCCGTGCTACTGCCACTACCACTAAACTGACGCGCACTCGTGAAGATCAGCGATCGCGTGTAGGAAACCAGACAGAAGACGCTCAAGTTTACAAAAAGCCAACGATGCGAGATATTTGGCGTCATGAAGCGGTTGTTACTGGACTAACTCCTGGTAAGCGCGTTTCTTATCGAGCCACAAGTGTGCGGGAAGATGGGCAGGCTGTAAGCAGCAACTCATTTACCCTGGGTGCCACGCCAACACCACAGACACCTCTAAAAATTTTACTAACCTCTGACCACCAACTGATGCCGATGACAGCCGCAAATGTTCAGAAAGTGGCTGAAACGATAGGGCAAGTTGATGCCGTTTTCCTGGCAGGTGACTTGGTGAATATACCCGATCGCGCTTCGGAATGGTTTGATGACAATCGCGGGGGTGCCTTCTTTCCTTGTCTTCAGGGTCGTGCCCATTACGAACTAGATAAAAATGGTGTCAAAACGACCTATACTGGCGCGTCATTGATTCAAAATGCTCCACTATTTCCAGCAACTGGCAACCATGAGGTGATGGGGCGTTTTTCTATGGAAAGCAGCTTAGGTGACCAGTTCAACGACTCCTACCCCCGCGCTGCTGCCAATGCGATTTATCAAAAAAACGTCAAACAATTAAACCCTACGAATGACCCAAAACAGCGCGAAGCTTGGCTGAAAAACAACTCCTTTAATACAGACACCTACAACGAGCTTTTCAGCCTACCTGAAAGTGATACTGATAGGAAGAATTATTACGCCGTGACCTTCGGGGATATCCGCTTGGTATCGATGTACATCACCCATATCTGGAGAACACCCAGCCTGGAAGCCGATGCTAAAGGTAGATATCGCGAACCCGAAAAAGACTTGAATAACCCCTTAGCTTGGGGATACGGGCAGCATATCTTTGAGCCAGTGCATCAGGATAGCGCCCAGTACAGGTGGCTGGAGAGAGAGCTTAAGAGCAACGAGTTCCAGCAGGCGAAGTATAAGATTGTGATGTTTCACCATCCGCCCCATTCCCTGGGCGACAATATTGTCCCAGCTTATAGTGACCCGGTGCAGCTAATTGATCGAGATGCCGATGGCCGCATTCTAGCAGTGCGTTATGAGTATTCCAAGGCAGCAGATTACATCATTCGTGATGTGGTACCACTGCTGGAGGCAGCGGGCGTGCAGCTAGTATTGTATGGACACTCCCATCTATGGAACCGCTTTGTAACGCCTAAGGGGCTAAATTTCCTGGAATCCTCGAATGTGGGAAACACTTACGGGGCTTACATCGACGACAAGAAGCGCCCGGTACCAATGGGCTATCAAGCAGAATATTCTGCCACAGGCGATCCTAATGGATTAGAGCCGGTGATGCCGACGCTTGCACCACTACTGGGAGAAGATAAGCAGCCGTTGCCTTATGTGGCAAGTAATGATATGACGGTTTTTAGCATATTAGATACAGGTACTGGTAGGGTAAGTAGCTATCGCTTTGATACGCGATCGCCAGACTCAGACGTCGTGAAATTTGATGAATTCAAGCTCACTTAACTAATCAAGTCGAGGAAAATTTGTAATCTACTCTCGACGCCAAGCCTAATGGTTATGGCAGCCTTTCACTTTCCCCGGCTCCCTGCTTCCTGTCCCCTTGCTTCTTGTTGAATGCACGAAAGCGTAATATCCACTGTCTTAATCAAGACTTTCTTTGTAATACAGAGTGAATACTACAGGACAAAAATAAATAAATTGCATGAATACCCCTATGATTTATCAGGGGTTAAATATTACTAGAAAATGAACTATCTAGGACAGGATGACAGAACCAAACCACTTGTGGTAAGAAGGGAAGCACAGAAGCAGGAAAGTAGGGGAGGATATAGATGTAAAATTCCCTCTGTCCCTGCCTCCCTGTGTATCTTGGAGCTGGCAAAAGACTTATGCTGTCCTACATTAGGCTCTGGTCTTTTACTTCTTGTTTTAGTGGCACCGGCAGCTCTGGCAGAGCCATTTCAAAATTCTTCTTTTAGGGAAAATCAGTGTTTACCAAGTCATTCTCATTCTGTTAACCAGAACCCCAGTTTAGAGAAAGGCCAAATTAATCCAGAGGAAACAATATCACCGCCCTCAGTTCTACAGTGCGAAGCGGCTCAGTCAGTTGAACCTGTTACTGTTGCACAAGAGAAAGAGCTTGTAAGTGTTGGTGAAGCGGGACATAGCCCAGCTTCATTAGACAAGCTCCTAGATTCATCCGTCGGGAGTTCCTTACGCTCTACTGCCGAGTCACCCCATCCCCCACTCTCCGCGTCTTTGCGTCCTCTTCAAGAGGTGGCTCCCGTCAGTACTGATGTGAAGATAACACTACCAGTTGTTGCCGAGACACCCGTTATTGCTGATGAACTTTCACCCAATCAGCTTGAGCAGGACAGTGTTGAAATCAATGAAGCGTCTTCACCAGACGATGCGATGGAGCAGGTGACTTCAGTTTCACAACTGTCAGATGTGAAACCAACTGACTGGGCTTTTCAGGCGTTGCAATCTCTCGTAGAACGCTATGGCTGTATTGCAGGATACCCGGATGGTACCTTCCGAGGGAATCAGACAATGACAGGCTATGAGTTTGCTGCTGGTTTGAATGCTTGCCTGGATCGTATTACTGAACGAGCAACTCAAGACGATTTACTTACCTTGCAAAGACTTCAACAAGAGTTTGCCACTGAATTAGCAAACTTGCGAGGTCGGGTTGATGCGCTTGAGGCTCGTACTTCTCAAGTGGCAGCCAATCAATTTTCCTCTACGGCATTTTTGGGAGGACAAGTCATCCTGGGATTGGCAACGGCGGCTGGAGGCAACCCACCAGGTAGAGGGGAAACAAACACTATCCTGAACTACTTGACCCAATTGCAACTTGTCTCATCCTTTACAGGAAAGGATGTTTTGCGAGTGGGGTTAGCAACAGGCAATTTTGATAATCGGGGATTTGCCAATCCTAATTCCCTTAATACCAATATGTCTTTGCTTTCGTACCAAACCGATTTAGACAATCAGTTTCAGTTGAATTCGCTAGAATATCGGTTTGCGGCGTTTGGCGATCGTGTTGTTTTCACGTTCAAACCTGTAGGATTTAGCTTAAGCTCTGTTCTCAGTCCTAACTCTCCCTATTTTGACGCAGGTGAGGGAGCTATTTCGCGTTTTGCAGCTGTCAATCCTGTTTTTAGAATTGGGAATTTGGATGCTGGTCTAGGCTTTGACTGGTTACTTTCTGATAAAGCGCGCTTCCAATTCGCCTATGGTACTAGAAATAGCGGTAATGCAGGAGATGGTCTGTTTGGAGCGAAACATAATGCTTTGGGAGTGCAGCTTTTGCTCAATCCCAATCCCAATCTCATCGCTGGCTTAGCGTATGTGAATGCTTATTCCAGTGATGGTCGATTGGATACGTTTACAGGTAGCAATAATGCGGACACATCTGGAGGGTTCAACGAACCCGCGCAAATTCATGCTCTTAGTGCTACTCTGCAATGGCGCTTGGCGGCTAATACCACTTTTGGAGCTTGGGGAGGTGTAATTTTAACGGATGCCACCTTTGGAGCTTTTGTTGATGCGATTTTGAGCCGTTCCATAGACTTAGATGAGTTAAATGCCCTCACCCTCACTAGCACTTACCTGTTTTCTTTGGGTATATCCGATCCGTTTGGCAGACAAGGAGATTTCTTAGCCTTTTTAGTGGGTCAACCGCCCAAGCTGAATCTTGGCGTATTAATTGAGGACGTGGATAAGGGCAATTCCCTCCATTATGAGATGTTTTACCGCTTCCGCTTGAACGATAACATATCTATTACTCCTGGCTTCTTTTTTGTGACTGATCCCGGACACATTTCTAGAAACG
This sequence comes from Leptolyngbyaceae cyanobacterium, assembly GCA_036703965.1. GTDB lineage: Bacteria > Cyanobacteriota > Cyanobacteriia > Cyanobacteriales > Coleofasciculaceae > DATNQP01. Next base: position 4,107 of record DATNQP010000289.1, on the reverse strand, counting down.
ACACTATTTTTGTAGGCACTATTCGTACTACTTTCACCTTCTAAGCGATCGCACATTGAAGTTAAGGTTTCCCATGTTCGCCCAATTAAAGGAATTTTTAGTTAATCATCGTATCTGGCGAATCTTTCAGATTTTTCTAGTTGCTCTGTGCTTAGTATTAGCACTCGGACTCTATCGCCTCCCCTCCGTTGCTCAACAAGTTACTCAGGCAACACTTATTGAAGTCTTGGATAGCGATCAAGTCTTCATTCAAAACAGCAAAGCCCGCAAAGGGAGTGTAGCCCGGTCAGGACAGCAAGTGCGTACAGGTCAAGCACGGGCAGGATTACGTTTCAACAACAATGCCGTACTGCGATTAGGAAAGAATTCCTCACTTATTGTCGGTAGCCAGTGTGTCCGACTTCAGGGAGGGCGGGTTGTCGTAGCGGGTGCAAGAGGATGTGTTGGTTCAGTTGTAGCCGTGACACGCGGCACAATTTATGCATTAGAGAAGGATGAAGCGGGTCAGGGGCAAATCAAAGTTTTAGAGGGCGAAGTCGAAGTTTCTAATTTAGACAATGCAGAGGTTGAGCCAGTTGTCTTAAGTCAAGGACAGAAAGTGGGTGTTAGTCTTAGCGGTATATTGAGTGCGATCGCGCAAATCACTCAGGCTGAATTAGAGGAAATCTTGTCAGGAGAACTTTTCCAGGGGTTCCAGGTCCCACTCCCAGACCAAGAAAAACTACCAAATGTGGGTTCAACTCAAGGGTTTAGCAGGAATTTTCTAAGAGATGCCCTCGGTGGCACAGATACTGGCTTTGAGGAATTCGATGGTCAAAAAGGGGAACCCTCACGTCTAATTATTAACCCTGTCATCACACCTGGCATTTTCACGAGGACAGGGAATAATACAGCTGTTTTTACAGATAGCAATGGAACTCCAACAAACATTACTGTAGATTTTGATAACCAAAGCATCACAATTGGGGGAAATTCTGGTGTTGCTAATTCCCTTGGGTTGAGTGGTAACAATGCTTCTGGCACCGTTGTTAATGCTGATGGGACGGTTACCAGAGTTGAGGTTTTCGGTGTAAAACTTGAAGAACCTCCGGTTGGTAGGACTTTCCCTGGAGCATTGACAACTGGAATTGCACCTGACCGTTGAGTAAAGGGTCAGGTCTTAGGCAAAAATCTGTAAATAATAGGACATATCAACTACTGTTTATTAATCAATGAAGCCTCCTGGAAACAAAACTAAAGCTACTGTCTGGGTGGTGGAGAATGGCAAAGTGCGATCGCGCTTAGACCAGTTGGCGACTGAGGAACCCTTGGAGATTCGTCTAGTCTCACCCCAGAAGACAGTAGCTGTTACTATGCGGACACCAGGGGCTGACTTTGAACTGGCGGCGGGTTTCCTCTACAGTGAAGGAGTGGTGAGCAGCCGCGAGGATATTGACCGCATCAGCTACTGTGTAGACACTGATGTGGATGGTGAACAACGCTACAACATTGTGAATGTGGCACTAAGGGAGGGGCTGAGTGTGGATTTGCAGCCTCTGGAACGTCACTTTTTTACCACAAGTGCCTGTGGAGTTTGTGGAAAAGCGAGTCTTGAGGCGTTGCGATCGCGGGAATATCCGGTAATTCCGGATGGACCAGAAGTGTCAGCAGCGGTGATTTACAGCCTTCCAGATCAGTTACGTTCAGCTCAGCGAGTCTTTTCAACTACCGGGGGGCTACATGCAGCAGGCCTATTCGACGCCCAAGGAACGTTGCTATCGGTGCGAGAAGATGTTGGGCGTCACAATGCGCTGGATAAATTGGTAGGTTCAGCGATACTCAGTGACGAGTTGCCGTTAAATAACCGCATTGTGATGGTAAGTGGACGCTCTAGCTTTGAGATTTTGCAGAAATGTCTGGCCGCGGGAGTGCCAATCGTCTGTGCGGTTTCGGCACCTAGCAGTCTGGCAGTGACGTTGGCAAGGGAGTTTGGCATTACCCTGATTGGATTCCTGCGGGGAGAACGCTTCAATATCTATGCAGGTAAGGAGCGCTTAGGAAATGCGATCGCTTGACTTGAGTTTGAGTGCAAGACAGTAGTTTGTAAGGGCACGATATTATCGTGCCCTTACCCTGTGCTATATTAAGCTGCCATAACCAAACCACTGTGCCGAAGCAAAGGCTCCGTACTCGGTTCGCGACCCCGGAATGCTTTAAATACCTCCATTGGAGGCAGGGCACCGCCGAGAGCTAGTACCGTATCGCGGTAGCGCTTACCTGTAGAAGCGATCGCTTCTTCATCGTCTAAGCCAGCATCCTCAAAAGCCGCAAACGCATCAGCACTGAGTACTTCAGCCCATTTGTAGCTGTAATAACCCGCCGCATAGCCGCCTGCAAAAATATGCCCAAAGGCGCATAAGAAAGCATCTTCTGGCAGTGGGGGTAAAATCGTCGTGGTTTTGGCAAGGCGATTACGTACATCGGCTGGCGTTTCACTACCACCCGGTACATAACGGTGGTGCAGTTCCAAGTCAACACCGCTAAAATGCAACTGCCGCAGCATTGTACTGCCGCTCATATAGTGACATGCTGCCAGTAGTTTTTGGTAATAATGCTCCGGTAGAGGGTCACCCGTTTCGTAATGCTTCGCCATCCCCATCAAAGTGGGTCGGTCATAGCACCAGTTTTCCATAAACTGGCTGGGCAGTTCCACCGCATCCCACTCTACATTGTTGATACCGGCTGCTCCAGCGTAATCCACCTTCGTCAGCATATGTTGCAAGCCGTGACCAAATTCGTGGAATAGTGTTTCTACTTCGTTGAACGTCATCAAACTGGGCTTGCCATCTATCGGAGGAGTTTGGTTACATACCAAATATGCCACCGGCAAGCGCGTTGTCGTTGTACCAGCTTCGCTAATTTTCGCACGGCCAATGCAGTCATCCATCCAGGCACCCCCGCGCTTCTCGGCAGGGCGACTATAAGGATCTAAATAAAAGTTAGCAATTGGAGTACCTGTTTCATCAGCAATCTGAAAATAACGTACATCCTCATGCCACACCGGAGCCGTACCGTCGGCAGCCGTCACCGTGATGCCAAAGAGCCGATTCACAAGGGAAAATAGCCCATCCAATACTTGAGGCAAGGGGAAGTAAGGGCGCAACTCTTCTGCACTAAAGGCAAATTTTTCTTCCCGTTGACGCTCTGCCCAAAAGCTAATATCCCAGTGTTGTAAGTCATCCGCTTCCTTTGCCCCCTTGGCACTAGCAAACGCTTTCAGCTCCTCCAACTCTTTATGAGCCGCATCGTAACTAGCACGACGCAGTTCCTCCAGCAGTGCCTCAACTGCCTCAACGTTAGGAGCCATCTTACTAGCAAGGCTTAATTCTGCGTAGCTGTTAAAGCCCAGCAGCATAGCTTTTTCTTTACGCAGCTCTAAAATTCGCTCAATCAGGGGAGTGTTATCCAACTCGCCTGTAGAAGCACGGCTGATAAAGGCTTTGTAGAGTTTCTCTCGTAAGTTACGACGGGTGCTGTGCTGCATGAAGGGGACATAGCTGGGGTAGTCCAGGGTAATCCGCCAAGGACCATTTTCGACTGTAGCACCTTCCTCCCCAGCAGCACGAGCAGCTTGAGCAGCCAAACTGGTTAAGCTAGGCGGCAAGCCATCCACCTCATCGTTGTGCGTCAGCGTCATGCTAAACGCCTTAGTGGCATCGAGCACATGGTTGGAAAACTTTGTGGAAAGCTCTGCTAGTTCTAGTTGGATTGCATTAAAACGTTCCCGTTTTTCACCTTCCAAACCAACACCTGAAAGTTCTGCATCTCTAATTGCCGCTTTAACAATCCGCTGCTGAGCTGCCTCCAAGCTGCTCCAAGCATCGCTTTCATGCAGTGCTTTGAACGCCTTGTATAGAGGTTGGCTTTGGTTGAGCTTGTTGGAGAATTGTACAACTTGGGGCTGTACCGTTTCGTAAGCTTCGCGTAGTTCGGGGCTATTCTTGACGCCCATCAAATGGCTAACCACACCCCAACTCCAAGTGAGGCGTTCCCCCAAGCGCTCTAGCGGTTCAACTAAGCCGCTCCAAGTTGGTGTTACCTTTGCCTCCAGGCTAGCAAGTTCCTCAT
>DATNQP010000288.1:0-4092 GCA_036703965.1 Leptolyngbyaceae cyanobacterium | reverse complement strand
TTGTTTGAAGCCATTTTGCACGACAAACGTTGTATAGGCTCCCAGCATCATCAACTCACCATGAGCCATATTAATCACGCCCATCAGCCCAAAGACAATAGCCAATCCCAGCGCTGCTATTAATAAAACAGCGCCAATACTAATGCCATTAAATAGACCATCGAACAGTCCTGCTAACACTCATGTTCTCCAAGTTGTGAACCCTAATTATCCTTTTTGGCAATAGGTAATAGGTCATAAATTCCCATTACCCCTTACCCATTACCTATTACCCATGACCTATTGCCGCTCTTTGTCGTTTTCACGAATCATTTAGAACTGCTATAACAACTTCTTAAACTTTGTACTTGCCACCCTTTTTCGCATCAGACCAGTCACAGGCATAGCCCTTTGTCTCAGCTACAAATTGGTTCCAGGGAATAGGGTTTACAGCTTTGTCAGTGGAATTAACAATCTTAAATAGACCATCTTCCCCAACTTCACCAATCCGCACAAATTTAGATATGTGATGGTTGTTTTCCATCGTTACCATGCCCTCTGGAGCATCAAAGCTCTGACCTATAGCTGCCTTTCGCACAGCTTCTAAATCATCTGCTGTTTTTGCTTTTTCAACAGCCTGCTTCCACAGGTAAACCATGATGTACGCAGCTTCCATTGGGTCATTGGTAACCCGCTCTTCACCGTACTTTTTCTTAAAGGCCTCAACAAACTTTTTATTTGCTGGTGTGTCTACGGTTTGGAAGTAGTTCCAAGCGGCATAGTGACCTTTGAGATACTCCGGACCAATGGCTTTAACTTCTTCTTCTGCAATACTTACAGACATGGAGGGATATTTGTCGGGTCCCAAACCTGCACCTTGCAGCTGTTTAAAGAACGCTACGTTGCTATCGCCGTTGAGGGTGTTATAAATAACGCCACCATTGGGCAGAGCCGCTTTGATTTTTGTGATGATTGCCGTAACTTCGGTATTGCCGAGGGGTAAGTAATCTTCCCCAACTGTTTTACCGCCTTTTGCCTCTAGCTGTGCCTTAATAATCATGTTGGCGGTACGTGGGAAAACATAGTCAGAGCCAACTAGGAAAAACTCTTTACCCTTATTTTGCAAAAGCCAATCAACAGACGGCTCAATTTGCTGATTGGGGGCAGCGCCAGTATAAAAGATGTTTTGGGAACACTCCTGACCCTCGTACTGTACTGGGTACCAGAGCATGTGTTTTTTCTCTTCAAAGACTGGTAGCACTGCCTTACGGCTGGCAGAAGTCCAACAGCCGAAGATGGTAACAACCTTATCTTGGTCAATTAGCTTTTTCGCTTTCTCTGCAAAGGTGGGCCAGTCCGAGGCACCATCTTCAACAATTGCTTCAATTTTCTTGCCTAAGACTCCACCCGCTGCATTGATTTCCTCAATTGCCAGCTGTTCAGCATCCACGACACTCTTTTCACTAATCGCCATTGTGCCGCTGAGGGAGTGCAAAATCCCAACTTTAATAGTGTCACCACCGCCTGTGGCGGAGACTGGAGATGCAGTTGGAGATTCAGAAGCTGAATTTGTCGCTGTTTGACTGCCGCAAGCTTTCAAGAGAAGACTTGTTCCCATCGTTGCACAGCCGTAGATCAGAAATTTACGCCGCCCGAATCGCCTTGTCATGCCTTGATATATCCCTCTCTTATTCAGCCTCTTGATATAGAGACACACACAGTTAAGCTGTGATATTAGAGCGAGGTTCGCCGGCTAATTGTTACGGATGATACAAAAACTTCGACAATACAGATCTGCTTATGTAGGCTACCGTATTCATCGCCAATTACTAAGAAGCTTTATCAACCGGCAACATACCTTATCGATAACTTTACTCATTCTTTGATTTGAACTGTTTATACTAGCGATAAATGCTTCTTATAGTCGTTACAAATGCGGCGATCGCAATCGCAGCATAAGGGTAGGGTACAAATGAATACCAGTGAACAAAAGTACTCAGCCTACTGTAACTTGCTGCCGGTGGTGCGGCTTCAAGAGAAGCAAGCTGTGCCAGCGGAGGATAAGGGAAAAAATTGCAGCAACGTGGTAGCGTCAGTGAAGATCTGGGCGACGGGAGTGCTACCAAGAGCCAGTATCCGGCTAAAAATTGGTATTGGGTATGGACTGGCTGTGGGAATTGCGATCTTAGGAACAACCGCTGGGCTAGCGATTGGAGAGCATCATCAAAGACAGGCACTCACTCAGCTGAAGCATGCCCATCAGCAAGAACATTTGCTCAAGGACTTACAAACTAAAGTTTTGCAGGCGCGATCGCACTCATCACGATTTGCTGTTGTCCTAGGAAATTCAATCTGGCTGCGATACGAAAAGGATCGGTTTGTTCAAAGCATTAACCAAGCTAAACAGCTGGTATCAGAAACAGAGCAGTTCGTCAATAATTCTGACAACGAAGCAGCAGATACGAAGCAGTTGCGGGATTTATTGAAGACTTACGCTATTACTATAGAAGCCTACGGGAACGTTACGGAATCCCTCTTGCAGCAAACCGAACCCTGGACGTTGAGACAAGATGAGATTTTGGCAGCCCAACAGCTGCTGTTGACGAATAGCGGTGGTGAAGTAGCGAGTACCCTGGATCACCTTTCTGAGAAATTAAACCAGCTAATTGATGCGGCTCAAGATCAAGATCAGCAAGCCGCCATTTCCCTGGAGCGTGCAAGTAGCTTGCGGGCGAGAATAATTGTTGGCAGTATGCTGCTATCGATTGCGATCGCGGCAGTGTTGGCTCTGTACACCAGCCATGCGATCGCCCAACCCATCCGGAGCGTCACCCGTGTTGCCCAACAGGTAACAGAGGAAGCCAACTTTACACTAAGAGCACCTGTTACTACCGGAGATGAAGTCGGCGTCCTCGCCATCTCCCTCAACCAGCTGATTGAACGAATTGCTGTCTACACTCAGGAACTCAAACAAGCTGAGGCTCAGCTCATTCAGACAGAAAAAATGTCCAGCTTAGGAGCGATGGTGGCTGGTGTGGCTCACGAAATCAACAACCCAGTCAACTTCATCTACGGCAACCTTCAGTACACCAGTGAGTATGTCCAGGATTTACTCTCGTTGCTGCATCTCTATCAACAAGATTACCCTGAACCCACTCCAGCCATTCAAGACCATCTTGAAGCCATTGATTTAGACTTCCTTGCCGAAGACTTGCCCAAAGTCCTCTCCTCTATGAAAGGGGGTGCTGAGCGTATCCGTGAGATTGTTCTGTCTCTAAGGAACTTCTCCCGCTTGGATGAAACTGGAGTGAAGCCAGTCAATCTCCACGAAGGGATTGACAACACCCTGATCATTCTCAATAGCCGCCTCCATCACGGAATTGAGGTCATTAAGCAGTATGGCGACTTACCACTAGTAGAGTGTTCACCAGCGCTACTGAATCAGGTATTTATGAATCTCCTGTGTAATGCAATCGATGCTCTGGAATTGGGGACTGGGAAAGACTCACACCTTACGCCAATCCCTACAATTTGGATTCATACGGAAGCATTAGACCAAAACTGGGTAGTAATCAAAATTGCTGACAATGGCTCGGGTATTCCAGTGGCAATTCAAGACCGGATATTTGACCCATTTTTCACAACAAAAGAGCCGGGTAAAGGGACGGGTTTAGGTCTGGCAATTAGTTACCAAATTATTACCCAGCATCAGGGCAAAATTGAGGTGATATCAGTACCGGGTAAGGGGGCAGAGTTCGTGATTACTTTGCCGGTACACAGCAGCAGTCGTACTTTGAATTTCCATCTTAAATGAGAGCCGCCTAAGACAATTAATGATGTAGGGGCGAAGCATTTGGGCGATCAATTTTGCTACTCGACCAGAATTTTTATATCCGAATGCTTCGCCCTGGCTGCTAGGGCTAAGGGCGAAGCATTCGTGATGATATAGCAAAAGGCAGAGGGCATAGGGCAGCACTTCGACACGCTCAGTGACCTGGCAGAAGGGATGCATATTGAGGGGTTAAGGTTTCAGTATTTGGCGAGAGTCAAGAGTTGCCTTGGCGACTGCTATAAATCCGGGATTAGTGCTGAATCGAATTGGATTTCCAAATC
>DATNQP010000287.1:0-1763 GCA_036703965.1 Leptolyngbyaceae cyanobacterium | reverse complement strand
GGTCGCACCCTCAGTCCGTTGGGTTACAAAATTTTGATTGAGGTGATAGCTAGAGGAAGAGTGCCTTGGATTGGAGAAGTGGGGTATGTCTTTCAAGAACGACAAGAGGGTGAGAGTAAGGTTACCTCGAAACAGTATGTGGATTATCTGCGGCACTTAATTCGCTTGCGTTTTTCCCTTGGGCCGATCGCACGGTTTTTCCGGTTCGGTTTAGTTGGTTTCAGCGGAGTGTTTGTAGATTTGGGAGTGTTTTATCTACTGCGTAGCCAAGGTTTTGGTTTGACTAGCAGTGCAGCCATCTCTGGAGAAGTGGCAATTATCAATAATTTCTTGTGGAATGATTTTTGGACGTTTGGTGATATTGCCAGTCGGCAACCAGGGAAGCGTCAGCGCCTCAAGCGGCTGGTAAAATTCAACATTATCTGTATCGCTGGATTGACGTTAAATGTTTTAATCGTGAATTTTTTCTTCAATTTCCTAGGTATCAACGAATATGTGGCGAAGCTGATTGCGATCGCCGCTGTTACCGTCTGGAACTTTTGGCTCAATCTGAAGCTTAGTTGGCGAGTCACGGAAGTTGATTGAGGTTGCCTTTGTTGAAAACTTTCTTTTCCAATCGCTGGTTCCAGCCACTGCTTCTATTAGGGTGGATGGCTATTGGCGCAGGCTTACGCTTCACTCAGCTAACGGGCAAGTCACCCTGGACGGATGAGTTTGCCACGATGGTGTTTAGCCTGGGCAATAGTTATCAAGCTGTGCCACTAGACCAGGCGATTGCTCTAGAGACTCTTCTGCAACCCCTGCAACCCGACGACTCGGCTGGGGCGTCGGCGGTGATACATCACTTATTTAAAGAAGATCACCATCCTCCCATCTACTTTGTCCTAGCTCACTGGTGGATGCAGCTATTTCCACTTTCAGGGAAGTATGTCTCCCTATGGGCAGCGCGATCGCTTCCTGCTTTGTTTGGTGTGGTCTCCATTCCGGCTGTCTATGGACTCGCCTTTTTGGCTTTTCGGTCGCCCTTGGTAGCGCAACTCGCGGCGGCGATGATGGCGGTTTCTCCTTATGGCATCTTTCTGGCACAGGAAGCACGGCATTATGCCCTAGGGATTCTCTGGGTAATTGCTTCTTTGTGCTGTCTGGTGGTTACTGTACAGCATCTTAAACGCCAGACGCCCCTCCCCATCTGGGTGGCATTGTGCTGGGTAGTAGTCAACAGTTTAGGTATAGCGACTCACTACTTTTTTAGCTTGACTCTCTGTGCCGAGGCGATGGTTCTGATGGGAAATTGGGGAACTCGGGGTTCCCTTTGGGGATTAGAGGCAATGGGGATTAAGGATTGGGGATTGAGAAGAAGACGCCTTGAGGGAAAAATGCCGGGACGCAGAGACTTTTCTAGAGACATAGCGGCGTCCCCCAGCCCCCCAACCCCCAGTCCTCAGTCCCCAGTCACTACTTCTCCTTCCTCTTGGTGGCGGATTTTTGCCGTTGTTGCTGGTACGTTGGTCGGATGTTTAGTTTGGGTGCCAGTGTGGCAGGCTGGTGCCAAGTCTCAGATGACTCAATGGATTGTGAGCGGTAATCCAACTATTTCGAGCTTGCTCAACCCAATTTTTCAGGCTCTTGCTGCTTGGATTACTATGATATCTCTGTTACCTGTAGAAGCGTCATCACTGCTGGTGGTGATTGTCTCTGGTGCAGTGATGCTCGTGTTCTTTTTCTGGGTACTGCCGATTCTCTATCGCGGTCTCAAAGCTCAG
>DATNQP010000286.1:0-12671 GCA_036703965.1 Leptolyngbyaceae cyanobacterium | reverse complement strand
AATCTCTTCCCAAGTAATTCTATCCACTCTTTAGTTCTGGGCCATTCCCACAAACCCTTGAGCCACTCAGTCGGAATACCGCCTTTGCCTACACATGCTCCGATAATCCCCCCCAAAATTGCTGCCGTAGTATCTGTATCGCCCCCACAACGAATGATTTCTCGAATCGCTCCAGGGTAATCTTGTTGATGCCTCAACCAAGTCTGAATGACAACTGGAACAGTGTGATAAATATAGCCACCAACACCTAACTCAAGTCCCAACTCAGCAGCAAATGATTCTGTAGTTTGTTGAGCGATCGCACTGTCCCCAGCTCTTTTAATTAGTTCTAAAAATTCAGCAGCTTCTGCTCCAAGGATGTTTTGGAGAACCTGATAGTACTTTTTGGGAGAAATAATTGATTGGCGGCTAGACAAATGGGAGGCAACCGCCACCGCTAAAGCTCCAAACTCCGCTTTAACATCAGTGTGTGTAAGTCGCGTAGACGCTCTGACTAGTTCACGTAGCTTTTCGGAGTCATTGCCATAAGAAACACCGATAATAGCGCTTCTCATAGCTGGACCGTTTCCAGCAGAGAAGATACCAGAATGCTCAGGTTGAAACCCCAACCACAACCTCAAAATAGATCTGAGGGTGGCGTATCCAATGCCTGCTGGCAAACCGAGTAACCAAAAACGTAATCTCAGGGCTAAATCTTTCTTGAATGTTTGGACATCCCCAGCTGAAATAATTAAAGCTTGAGCCACCATACAGGTGTGTTCTGTATCATCAGAAATCATGCCTCTGCCAAAGAGAAAATGATGTCCGTCCAAAGTCGGATACAGCAGATCTTGCCGACGTTTGGATAAGCCTTCACAGGGTAGTCCGATAGCATCACCGACAGCGGTTCCGAGTAAACAGCCAATGATTGAGTCGGAAGTGGGATATAGCATTTCAGGCGAATGGCACTGACTTAAGCGAAAAGTAGTTGTTGCCAGAGAAAAACCCAGATTGGGGAAAACCCCCAACCCCAAAGGAAACCCCGATGCCCGCCAAACCCCTTGCTCACGCTTAGCTCCGGTGGAGAACGTTAGCAAAGCGGGGCGCGTTAGCCAATGTGCCTACACCTAGAGACCCCCTGCACAAGAGTTGAGCAGTTGTGATGAACTTTCAGTTTATTTGTTAAGCCAGTGCCATTCCATTTAAAGCTTCGGGTACCCAAGCTCGGCGAATTCAGCTATTTCATGAGAGGAGGTATCACCAGACTAAAAAGGATGCCAAAAGCAAGCATAGCAAAGACTTGTTCCCTGGAAAAGAGATTGGGCATTGCAACAGAAAGAATACCTAAAGCGACTAAAGCAAAGATTATTTCCTTAGAAAGGAGATTAGGTGCCACAAGAGTCGCAATGACGGCTAAGGCGATCAGAGCAATGGCTGTTTCCATTTTTGCTGTTTTCTCCTAGGGCGATCGCCCACTAATCGTACTTTTTTCCTTTACTCCATCTTCTGCACCTTGAACTGCCACAGTAGCTTTCGGAGATTGGATGCTGGAGGCTAGGGGCTGGAAAAAGATGAAAGGAGAATCTTTATTACCAATTCCTAGGAAATACGGATTGTGCCAGTTGAGGGTACAGAAGTAGGCTCTACCCCAAAATATCTTAAAAAAGCCGAGAAGTCAGTACTCTACCACTCTAATGTCACTTCCTCAGGCTGTACCTGTTCCACACGTATTGCCTCCCCTCTGCTAGACCCGGTGAGAGGAGGGGAGTTGTGTTAAAATTTTAAAAGAAAGTAACAATAATTGGCAAATATCTGAGTGAAAAGCGGCATTTTAGGCAGCTTTTCAGTTTTTAGCTGCCAAATTCTTAAATTTGAATGGAGTTTTTCGTTCTATGAGTACCTCCCAGGAGCGGATTGTCCCGACGAATCTGCGGAACGAGATGTCTCAGTCTTATCTGGAATACGCGATGAGCGTAATTGTAGGTCGGGCGCTGCCAGATGCTAGGGATGGACTCAAGCCGGTACATCGGCGGATTCTCTATGCGATGCATGAGCTGGGTCTAACTCCAGACCGCCCATTCCGGAAGTGCGCGCGTGTAGTGGGGGAAGTTCTGGGTAAGTATCATCCTCACGGGGATACCGCCGTTTATGACGCATTAGTGCGGATGGCGCAAGAGTTCTCAATGCGATCGCCTTTGATCAACGGACATGGGAACTTTGGCTCAGTTGACAACGACCCACCGGCGGCGATGCGTTATACCGAGTGTCGCTTGCGTCCGTTAGCCACAGATGCCCTGCTGCGGGATATTGAGTCGGAAACTGTAGACTTTATTGATAACTTTGACGGCTCTCAGCAAGAACCAACTGTATTACCCGCTCGTATTCCCCAGTTGCTGCTCAATGGCTCATCTGGAATTGCGGTGGGTATGGCAACTAACATCCCGCCTCACAATCTAGGTGAGTTGATTGATGGCTTAGTGGCACTAATCCACAATCCAGAAATTACCGATATTGAGTTAATGCGGTATATTCCAGGTCCTGACTTTCCCACCGGGGGTCAGATTCTGGGAACATCGGGGATTAAAGAAGCCTATACCACCGGGCGTGGTTCAATTACCATGCGGGGCGTCGCCGATATTGAAATAATTGAACATCGGGGGCGTCCTGACAAAGAAGCAATCATCATCACTCAACTGCCTTACCAAACGAATAAGGCGGGGATGATTGAGAAGATTGCCGAAATGGTCAATGAGAAGCGCTTAGAGGGCATTTCGGATATTCGGGATGAAAGCGATCGGGATGGCATGCGAATTGTCATTGAACTGAAGCGCGATGCCTATGCCCGTGTTGTCCTCAACAACCTCTACAAGCAGACGCCCTTACAGATGAATTTTGGGGCGAATATGCTGGCATTAGTCAGAAATGAACCCCAGCTGATAACGCTTAAGCAGTTCTTGAGTGTCTTCCTAGATTTCCGGATTGAGACGATTACCCGGCGGACTCAGTACGAACTGCGTAAAGCCCAAGAAAGAGACCATTTACTGCAAGGGTTACTGATTGCCCTTGACAACCTGGATAGAATTATTGCGCTAATCCGCCACGCAGCTGATGCTCCTACGGCAAAAGTAGAGTTAATGGAGGTGTATGGGCTTTCGGAATCGCAAGCCGATGCCATTTTGCAAATGCAGTTGCGACGCTTAACCGCCCTGGAAGCAGAGAAGATTCAGGCTGAACATGAAGAGTTACAAACCAGAATTGCCGACCTAGAGGACATCCTGGCAAACAGAAGCCGCATCCTGGAAATAATTGAAACTGAAGTAGGTCAGCTAAAGACCACTCATGCAACACCACGACGGACGGTAATTCAACAGCTTGAAGGTGAACTAGGCGATATTGACCTGATTGCTAATGAAAGAGCGGTGATTCTCTTGACTGAGCAAGGTTACATCAAGCGCATGCCAGTCAACGACTTTGCCGCCCAAGCGAGAGCAACTCGCGGGAAAGCCGCCGCCCGAATCAAAGAGGATGACGGGGTTGAGCATTTCCTGACTTGCTGTGACCATGACAGCGTTTTGTTCTTTAGCGATCGCGGTGTTACTTATTGTCTCCGGGCGTATCAAATCCCAGCCGCTTCTCGCACAGCACGGGGTGTGCCAATTGTGCAGATGCTGCCGATTCCCCGCGATGAAAAAATTACCTCCATTGTGCCGGTATCTGAGTTCACTGAGAATGAATATCTGGTGATGTTGACCCGCAAAGGTTACATCAAAAAAACAGCCCTTGCCGCCTTCAGTAATATCAGAGCCAATGGATTAATTGCAATTTCTTTAGAAGAAGGTGACCAACTGCGTTGGGTGCGTCGCGCCACCGAAGGAGACAGTATTATCATTGGCTCACGCCAAGGGATGGCAATTCACTTCCGAACTGACCACGATCAACTGCGTCCCCTCGGTCGTGCCACACGGGGCGTTAAGGCAATGAAACTGCGCTCCAAAGATGAATTGATCAGCATGGACATTCTGCCGGGTCAAGTTGTTGCCACTCTTGCATCTGTCAGTGATAGCGATAGTGAAGTTTTAGCAACGGAAGGACTATCGGTGCAAGTCGAGGAGGATGCAGAAGACCTTAATGCCATTAACGATAGCGAAGAAGCGGCTGCACAGGAGCAGGAACTGGTCGAAACGGCAGGTCAAGGGCCGTGGGTACTAGTGGTAACAATGGGTGGTTATGGCAAGCGGGTGCCAGTATCTCAGTTCCGGCTGCAAAATCGTGCCGGTATGGGAATCCTCGCGACCAAGTTCCGCAAAGCTAAAGACCAGCTAGCTGCGTTGCGGGTGGTGAATGAAGGAGATGAACTGATGATGGTTACAAGTCGGGGTATCATCATTCGTCAGCTAATTGGTGCAATTTCCCCTCAATCCCGAATGGCAACAGGGGTGAGAGTGCAGCGCTTAGATGAGGATGATGCGATCGCGGCTGTAGCTTTAGTGCCTCTATCCGGTCAAGAGGAGGTAGAGGAAGTACTCGATGAGGCGTTGTAAAGCTCAGGTTTAATCGTTAAATGCTAGCTACAAATGTAATAGGTAATAGGTAATAGGAAATGGGAAATGGGAAACCCTACTCTAATTAGCCATTACCTATTACCCAGCCAATCCTGTGTATCACACTTAAAGTGAAATGGTATTACTTCAGCTTAAGCTGATTAATACCCAAGCTTTTGGTGGTGTAGTTTGAGCATTCGCTGAGCTACATCCAATGGTATATCTGTGTTCTCGAAATCTTCAATCCCGAATATACCAACGCTAATATTCCTAAGTTTCCAGTAGCCTTCATCCTGTGACAGGATTGCATCTCCCTTAGTGTCTTCTAATCTCCAAGTCACAAGTGCGTAGGGTTCATCAATAGTTATCTCTAGAAACCTAACATTTGGTTGATTTTCATTCCACTCCTTGAGCATATATTCAGTGCAGCTCTCCTGGCACTTTGAAAGCTGCTTGTTGACTCTCTGTTCCGCTAGATGCATTTCTTAGTAATACGTTTAGCAGATTTAAGTGAATATTGAAGTGGTAGATCATTGCTCCTAAACGTTGGATGCAATAGGCTAGTTTCTCATCTACTCCCCTTAGTCCTAAATAATTATCATCTTCTTGTTCATACTTTCTCTTTTCAAGATATTTATTGTATTCCTTGATAAGCTTAAATATATTGTTATTTTCATTTTTAAGCATGTAAATAATGTACTCGTCTCCTAAAAAATGGTGAGGTTGCATTTGATCAATTAAATTTTTTAGATTTTCTTCATTAAGAGTAGGAAGTGGGCTTTTCTTTGGGCTAACAAAGTTTTCTTGATTAAGTAGATTAAGTTCACGACGAATTGTTTTACAGGCTTTACGTAAGTTAAAAAATATATTATCTACTTCAAAAGTAAGGGAAGACAACAAGATTTTTTCCTCTTTCTTGATTTCTAGGTGATTCTGCAACATTTTAGTTAGTGTAAAAAACAACTATTGGCAAAAACACTTTAAGCTGTGCTTTTATGGCTGAAGCGTATAAAAGAGCCAAACGGCGAACAAAAACTGCTTTGCCGGACGCCCAAGTGCAACGTTTTACTCAGGTTTTGGTAAAACTCGGCAAAGTCAGTAACAGATGGCACAAGCTAGTAGCGAAGCGAGATTAGTACAAATTCTGAGCAGTAATTCATAGTTTCGCTACGAATTAACGAAAACCTGTATTGATAGACTCCAATCCAGAGAGGAATTGGAAACTTATTAAATTGAAGCTTGAAGTAGATAACCCTGTTCTATTCCACCGATCAGATTGCCGAAGCAATAGCACTATGGTGACCAGCCTAGTGCTGTCATTCTGAGAAACTTATCATTCTGTAATACTATCGTATAACGTGTATTACATATTTGCATAATATTTTAATTAGTTGAATATCAGCAATGAACTTAAGGGAACTTCATCAAGTCTTTAAAAATTACTGGCTTAGGTTTTTCAGCAATTTTAGAAAGCACGTTTGGGCGTGCTTTCCTACAAACGTTGGCTATGAGGTAAATACCTTCAGCTTCTTAGTCTCAACAGTGACCAGTGAGCAGTAACCCGCGCCCCTTGGGTTGCTGCTCGACATACCTTGGATCAGAATCCCCGTCCTCTTACCTAGTCACTGGTCACTGAAAAACTGCTCACTGATTTAACCCGTCTGGAAGTAATTCGTTACAATTTGCACAATGCGTTCTGCGGCGCGACCATCACCAAAGGGATTAATTGCCGTTGCCATTGTCTCGTAGGCAGTTGCGTCGGCGAGTAGCTGGCTTGCTGCTGCCAGAATCTGAGAGGGATTTGTCCCAACCAGTTTTGCTGTACCAGCGTGGATTGCTTCTGGTCGTTCGGTTGTTTCACGCAACACCAATACAGGCTTACCCAAACTTGGTGCTTCCTCCTGCAATCCCCCAGAATCTGTAAGCAGCAGATAAGAGCGTGCGATCGCGCCTACCAATTCTGCATAGTCCAAGGGTTCCGTTAAGAATATCCTGGGGTGTTCCCCTAAAAGCTCTTGAAGGGGTTCTCTCACAGTGGGATTGCGATGCAGAGGCAGTAGCAAGGCAGTATCAGGAAACTTATCTAAAATTTGCAGAAATCCCTGAGCAATGTCCCGCAGAGGTTCACCCCAATTCTCTCGTCGATGAACTGTTGCTAACAGCGTGCGGTATTTTTTCCAGTCTAAGCCACTAATTTCACAGGGTGGTTGGCGCTTTGCCACCGTTAGTAAGGCGTCAATCACTGTATTGCCGGTATGGTGAATTTCCCCAACAATCCCAGATCGTTGCAGATGTTCCACTGATAAGGAAGTAGGCGCAAAGTTTAACTTAGCCAGTTGGGAAATCAAACGTCGGTTTGCCTCTTCCGGGTAAGGATTAAACAAATCATCTGTACGCAACCCGGCTTCTACATGACCTACAGGAATTTGTTGGTAAAACGCGGCTAAGGTAGCGGCAAAGGCTGTGGTCGTATCTCCCTGAACGATTACCAACTGGGGCTTAATTTCCTCGAATACGGTTTCTAACCCTCGCAAACTCCGACAGGTAATATCTGTCAGCGTTTGCTTATTGGTCATGATTTCTAAATCCTGGTCAGCACTGAGTTCAAATAGCTGCATCACCTGCTCGACCATCTCTCTATGTTGACCCGTCAAAATCACATGAGTTTTAAAGGCGGTACAGCGTCGAAACTGTTGGATGACCGGTGCTAGTTTAATCGCCTCAGGACGGGTTCCTAGGGTAATGCAAATGGGCAGCACAGATGGCGTCATGAAGATTTATTAAATGGCAATTCATCAAAGAAGCTCTCTTCGGGAGCAAGAGAGCTGCTATGTGCAGGCTAGGCTTCCAAGCCTCAGCATGCCGAAGAGAACAGATCGCTTTTCACAATCCTATAACCTTAACCCCCCCAAAATTTGAATATGAAAAAACCCGGTTTTGACCGGGCAGCAGAACTGTTGTATTCAAAACTTAATAATTTAATTCAAGCATGACCAACAGTTGCTCGTGTCCCATACTGACTGTCACTGTGTTATGTCACACGTCAGTGGACAAGCTGCATAAACAGAAGTATGCAGCGCGTCAGGCTCACCATGCAACCAGTTCAGCCAATGCACTTCCTCAGGATTAACACCCTTCAATGTTAGTACTGCTGCACCTAATACAACTGCCAAAACATTCGCTCCAATCAAACTTCCTGCTACCAACAAAACGGCACTAACTGGCAGCACCGATTGCAAAGTGATCGCCAAAAGACAGCCAATGGTAACCATCAATACAATCAACGGAAACCCTACAACCAGTAGGCAAACCGCCAAAGTAAAAGTCCAGATAGCAAAGCTTCTGACCATTGCTAATGAATAAGTCTTTGTTAAACTCTCGCGTGTCGTTAATTCCATGATTCTTTCTCCAGTAGTGATTAAAAAGGCAATTTACAGAAAACTAATTTGATTAATCCTTACGGATCGAGTTGCGTGAAAATCAGTATAGGTAAACTCTTGATTAAGATGAGCTTATGTTTAAAAAAATTTACACTCACCACGGAACATTTATGGTTCTCATTCGTAACGAAAGACCCACTTTTAATCAAAACTGAGACAAAGAATCTTCCAATTGATAGAGGTATTTATCTATAAGCCTTATCAGTCTATTGAGCGAACCCCCAAAACCGCTAAATAACCTAGTGAGGAGTCGGGAGGAAGGAGTTTTCTCTGGGAACTTAATATTTCTTAACCTTCATAGAGGCTGTTCTCATAATTCCGCTCATCAGGCTGTCCGTGACAAATTAGTTGCTACTGTACTGTTTTCAGGAATTTTCAGCAGAAACATCTAAACGCTGAAAGCAGATTTAGTGATTTAGTATTGTTGTGAGTAAAGGAATCCTCAACCCTAAGGTTTGGGACCATTAAAAAAAGAGTTCGTAGAATCACTGTCCTCAGCCAAGTCGTAGTTGAAATATGACAGACCCACAGCGTCCGCCCATCGCACCGCCACCTTCAAACCGCGTTCCACCAGCACCACCACCGAGGAGTACTGCAGTTGGAGGAGCACCTGCTGGAGCGACTCAACGTATACCTTCACAAACACTGCCAACACCTCCGACAGCAAGCCAGTCTGGTACAGTAGCCCCCCCATCAGTAGCAGCCCCACCCCCTCGCTCCGCTCCCCCAGCGGCTCCACCAGCATCAGCAGCACCGGGGGTACCACGGAGTGCTGCGCCTCCAGCGGCAGGGGCGGCTAAGGCTCGGGTGCCAGCGCGTAATGTAGGTCTGGCAGCTGGGCAACCAACTCTTGCGCACCTCATCCGTCATGCTTATGACAAGGGATTTTCTGACGTTCACCTTGGTGTTGCTGAGGTTCCCCGTTTCCGTAACCGTGGCGAAATGGAACTGACTGACTATCCTGAGACAGATCAAGCAACATTTATGTGCTGGCTGCGGGAAGTATTGAATGATGAAGAAATCCGCCGCTTTCAAGACACTCTGGAATTTGATGGCGCAACTCAGTATGACTTTGCTCGGGTGCGGATTAATGTCTTCGATACCCTTCGCGGTCCTAGCATGGTTCTGCGATTAATCCCGCTCACGATCTTGACCCTTGATCAGCTGCGGATGCCACCGGTACTCAGAGATGTCTGTCATTCCCATAAGGGTCTAATCTTGGTGACGGGTCCTACTGGTTCCGGAAAGTCTACCACTATGGCAGCGATGGTGGACTACATGAATAAGGAGATGCCTAAACACATCATCACCATCGAAGACCCTATTGAATTTGTTCACCAAAGTCGCAAAGCCCTAATCAGACAGCGGGAAGTGGGGATACATACCCTAAAATTTGATAACGCCTTAAAAGCATCATTGCGGGAAGACCCAGATGTGATTCTAATTGGGGAAATGCGAGATAAAGAGACAGTTAACACAGCTCTTAAAGCGGCTCAAACCGGTCACTTGGTCATGGGTACGCTTCACACGAACAGTGCTGTTAAAACCCTTGAGCGGATTCTCAATCTCTACAATGCTGAAGAGCAGCACGCGATGCGGGTGGCGATCGCGGAATCTCTAGTGGCGATCATTGCTCAGGGATTGTGCCGCACAACCGATGGTAAGCGTGCCGCTTTTCATGACATCCTCATCAACACAGAGGCGATTAAGGATTATATCCAGAAGGGTAAAAATGATGAAATTCTAGAACTCATGGAGGATGGAGATTTTGAGGGCATGATTACAATGAATAAATCCTTGTTTAGTCTTTACCAAGAAGGACGTATTACTGAGGAAACGGCTCTCGAAATGTCGCCTACTCCCAACGAGATAGCGATGATGCTGCGTGGTCGTGTCTAGACCAGTAGCCTTGAGTAATAGGAAGAGTGAGGAAGAAAAATAAAAGAGGCTAGGGGTTAGGGAGGTTGAAGACCCACTTTCTGGCGAGTAAGCCGATGTACAGTTAAGTTGCATATTCCTAAACCTGCAAATTAGATGTATGGCACCTCACTAATCTTTCCTTGCCTAGCCTCTCGACGCCCTAGCCACTACCCCTAGCTCTTACCCTTGAACTTGGATAAACCACTCTTCCCCCAGCCGTTTAAAGGTATTGCCATATTTACGCCGGGGGGAGATTTAATTTATAGCATTGACCCTACTAAGCAGGAGTACTGGCATCTGCATCTGTGTGCAGGTTTACAAGAACTGTTAGGGTTACCAGAGCCGCCTCATTTTTTAGTGCCGGGGTATACTGCCACTATTGACCGGTGGTTTGACCCTCAAACCCGACAGCTGCGAACCTCAGCCGAAATTTATCAACCCGTGCGACATCATCAGGCTCTGCTGAATGCTGTGTTCGGTACTAGTAACATGGTGTGGCAAGTGGCTCCTTGGCAAGAAGAATCATGCGATCCGATGGTGCTGGAGACTTATCGTCATCAGTTTCCCCAACTTTGGGAAGAGCAGGACTTAGTTGTGCGCTTTGAGCGCAGTGAACAATTTTCCTACCCCTATCCCTGGAGAGAACGTTATCCAGTCCTTCGGGAATCTCGACGAGGAAGGGGAATGGCCTCGGTAGTAAGTGAAGTTCCGCCTGAAGGGTTTTATGCGGACAGAGGCGCTGGCTCTTTGGAAGCTACCGCGTCCCACCCTGTGGCTAGCACTTCCTACGCCGCGAACGCTAATATGGCTGATGCTTCGGAGCGATCGCACAGCGACTCTGAAGAAATTTCCCCTGACTCCCAATCACAACGCGCCCAAGGTTACGTACTGCGTTTGTTCGTTTCTGGACATAGTGCGGCAACTGAGCATATTCTTAAGGGTTTGCATCAGTTATTAGAGGGTTCTCTTCGTCATCCTTATACGCTAAAAGTTATTGATATTTTTAAGCACCCGGATCAGGCAGAGGCAAATCAGATTTCAGCAACACCAACTCTTCTGAGAGTCTGGCCTGAACCTGTGCGACGGATTGTAGGAGATTTGAACGATGTTGAGACGGTATTAAGGGTACTTGCTGCCCCAGAGGTTTAGGTTAAGAGTTGAAAGTTGCCACAGGAAGACAAACGTCTGGTGGGCACAATCCTGGAAACTCCAATGTTGTGACTTCCATAGTGTCCAGAGCGACGTGACGGATGGCATGGTTGTTGGTGTCGGCAATGTACAGATGAGCTGCGATCGCGCTAAGACCAGAGGGTTCAAAGAAGCGAGTTTTGCGACCCTGACTATCTTGATGACCAGCGGTTCCATCTCCCAACATAGTTTGGCAGTTACCGGTACGGGGGTCAATCCGTTTGATTTTGTGGTTGTAGGTATCAGCTACCCAAAGGTAATTTTGGGTATACTCAATGCCCAGACAGTGCTGGAGCCGAACATCAAACCCCTCACCATCGACATCGCCAAAACCAAAGAGTTCACCACTACCGCATATAGTTCGCACTGGCAGATTGTCAACTAGACCAACTCCTCGAATTGAGCTAACTTCACTATCGGCGACGTATAGCTCTCGACCATCTGTAGTGAGTCCGCTAGGTTGGGCAAAGACAGATTCATTGAGGCGTCCATCGATACAAGCTTCTGCACCAGTGCCCGCATAGGTACCAATCCTGCCAGTTTCTATCTGCATTGCCCAGATTTGATGAGATCCAGCCATCGCAATCAAAAGGCGAGTGCCCACTTTTTCCAAATCCCAAGGGGAATTCAAAGCCGTGTCTAAACCCAAACCGCTGTGAGGCTTAATCTGGTGGCTTTGCTCTCCGGTACCGGCAATCGTTTCCACTTGCTGAGTGTCTAGGTTAATTCGCCGTATGGAATGGTTTTCGGTATCGGCAACGTAGAGTAACTGATTTTTGACATCAAGTGTCATGCCTTGGGGCGCAAAAAATTGTGCCTCCCAGAAGGAACCATCAGTCAGTCCCGCTTTACCAGTACCAATGATGTGCAGTACCTCACCAGCAAGGGTAGCGACAACAAGGCGGTGATGACCAGAATCAGAAATGAAGAGGCGATTACCCACTTCATCTGCCAGAACCTTACCCGGAAAAGCCAGGGGTGTCGCTAAGGGTTGCCGTTGTTTTTCCAAAGTGAGGCTGATTTCCTCAAAATTAATTGTGCCTTTTTCTCTGTGTTCATCGACCATCTGGCTAATGAGCTGATCCAAAGCATCCCGATTGCCCTCACCGGATACGTAACCAATAACGTAGCCTTCAGGGTCAATTACCATCAAGGTTGGCCAAGCTCGAACTGCATACTGCTGCCAGACGTCGAAGTTACTGTCAACTACGACTGGGTGCTCGATATCGTAGCGAAGGATGGCTTGACGGATGTTTTCTGCTTCTTTCTCGTTGTCAAATTTAGCGGAGTGAACCCCAATAACCGTGAGGCTGTCTTTATATTTTTGTTCTAAATATTTCAGGTCTGGTAGGACGTGCAGGCAATTGATGCAGCAGTAAGTCCAAAAGTCCAGAATCACCACTCGTCCTTTTAAATCTTTGAGAGACAAGGGGCGGTCTGTATTAAGCCAGGTTCGGTCTTGGGGAAGTTCTGGCGCTCGAACACGAGGCGTCATGTAGTCTCTTTCCTTACACGAAGGGCGATCGCTTTATATTTCTTCACGTTAAGGCAACTTGAGAGTAGCTTCTTCCCCTAGAGGAACATTTTTTGCTTCAAGAATCTG